>JALNZK010000105.1 GCA_023229365.1 Pseudomonadota bacterium
CCGCGCCTCTACGCGGCTTCGCACCGATCCGCTTTTCCATGAAAACGATCGCGCTGGCCGCGATCGAAACGCCGCGCTTTTCGAAGATCGTCTACAGTCGTGTGGAAGCTCGACCGGCTCGGACGAAGTCTAAAGGGGCTGATCGAGTTCGTGGAGGATCTCGGTAAGAGGGGAGTCCAGTTCAAGAGCGTGACCGACAGCATCGACACCACGACCCCACTCGGGAAGTTCTTCTTCCACGTGATGGCCGCGCTCGCAGAGATGGAGCGCGATCTGATCGCTGAGCGCACTCGGGCTGGGCTAGACGCGGCAAAGAGACGAGGACGAACAGGTGGCCGACCCTCACAGATGAACAAGAGCAAGAAAGAGGCAGCCCGGAAGCTACTTGCCGACGGCACTCCCCCCAGGGAAGTAGCTGAGACCCTCAGCGTGTCTGTGGCGACCTTGTACCGGCACCTCCCGGCGTCGGAGCGGAAGTAGGAGACACGCCTTGAGATGAGGCCGGATCATCCAGTAGGCCATTGTCGACAACGAACTTCGCAAGGGCATCGATGAAGTTCTCGATTGCCTCTGGAGACAAGTTGTTTGCAGGACACTCCTTCCGCGAACTCTTTTTCACCTGCTTCGGCACCTTTCATCGATCTCCTTTCCTGCAAAGACGAGTACTCGCCCTCACACCGTCATATATGGTCGGTTCGGAACATCAGGCTGGGCGGCGGTCTCTCCCTCGACGATCCCGTCTTCGCCGATCCATACCGAGAGACGCCGCGACGCGACGAAACAGACTCGACGACGATTCTGCTCCGCGTGCCGTTGAGCGAAGCCCTGGGGATCGTCGAGGTGTTCGTCGGGGATCTTGAGATCTCGATAGACACCGGGAATGATCTTCTCGACGACGTACGGCCGGATCGGCTCGTTGGCCCACTGGCTCCATTCGCGCTCGCGTTCGTCTCGATCCGCGAGGGTCAGCTCTTCGACGATTCTGGCGTCGAGCCTGAGCGCTCGGACGACGGCATCCAGCAACTTACGGTGCGCTGTTCCAGACTCTTCCAGAGCACGGAGGCGGTTGACGCCTTTGCCGACGTTCCGATACCCCACCTCTTTCGCGAGCTGGCCGAGTGTCAGACCTCGTGCGGTGCGTTGTTCGCGGACGTAGTTGCCCAGATGTGTCTTCATGACGTTTGCCCTCCTGGGGCCGCATCCCGCTTGTGCGGATGGCACCGTTCGTCGTCGGTTGCCGTGGCTCGGACCTCCGAGCCAGCTCTCGATGCTGAGAAGATCGTCACACGAGGACAAAGGCGGGTCAAGGATCGCGAGGCGTCTCGTCGCTCGCGCTCGTCGGCTCGATCAACTGCGAGTTGGCCTTCTCTTGATCCTCCCTGTGCCACTTCAAGAGAAGCTGAGCCAGACCGGTCAGGTTCTCAGCGATCTCTCGGCCGTCTTCCCTAGTGAGCTTGTGACCGTAGCGCGACTCGAAGGTCGCGATGATCTCGTTGATGAACTCTTCTTTCATCTTCCCTCCACGTCGCTCACGTTCGATCTTCCCGATGCCGTCGCCGTGGTCACTTGAAGCTCGCGCGACAGCTCGGGCACGCCTGGACCGCTTTGCTCGCGAGCCGAGTCCCGCAGTTCCCGCAGAGCCACTTCCTGCCCAACGGGATCCCGGCCGCGATGAAGAGAATGAAGATGGCCAGCCCGACGACGTGGCCGTACGTGATCCCTCCGTCACCGGCAATCGGATAGGGCAAGACGATCTTGGCGAACAGGAACGCGAGAAAGAGGCCGAGAACGTAGACGAGACAACCGACGTGAACGAAGCTCTTCTTTTTCAGCTTCTTCGCCGTGACGGGCTCTGGCGTCGCTGCCGCTTTCTGTGGATGGCCACACTTGGGACACGCTGCCGCCTGGGCAGAGATCGACCAGCCACAAGCTTCGCACGTGACCATCCCGACCATCGTTCGCTTCCCCTTACCCCGCTCACAGGCCCTGAGCCTTCACCCGTTCGGTCTTCTCTTTTTCGATGGCCGCATCGAGCGCGGCCTCGCGGGTGTCGTCGGTCCAAACGACGAACTGCCTGTCGTTCAGACCCGTTCGCAACGAGAGAAGGACACTGCTCTCATGTGGAGGCTGATCCGACGTCGTCCCTCCCCACTTCAAGGCGATGTTCCTTCCGGTCAGGCGTCGTTCCGAGAGGTCGAGCGGTTGCCCTAGTTCGGGGTCGAGGATCGCCCGAACATCTGCGACGAACTTGTTTACGTCATCCTCTGTGTTCAGCTTCTGGCGATCACCCGCTGCCTTGGAGCCGCCGAATAGCTCCGGTTCTTCGAAGGAGAACTCGACAGCGTACAGCTCCTTGTTGTGATCGAATTTCAGGTTCATCTCGGTCAGTCGACCCGCCAGGTTGGCGGTACAGTAGAGGACGTGCCGCTTGGTCTTCTGGTCAGCGTAGTCGTCCTTGAACGTCGACGCTTCCAGGCGATCTTTACACCTGCTCTTCACCGCCTTGTCTTTCTTCACCTTGTCGAACTGCATGCCAAAGGCGATCTCCTTGAACCCGTCCAGCTTGGGATGCCGTACCACAGACTTCGCCGCCGCTTGCTGGCCGGGGCTCGGCTGACTAGAGGCCGCCCCGGCCGGGGCTCCTGCCGTTGTTGCTGGCCCGCTCGTGGTTTGCTGGATCGCCGGGTTGGCCTTCGGGGCCTCGACATCGACCGCGCATGAAGCGCAGAAGACGAGCCCCATCAGGACCGCCGCACCAAGTACTCTCATGGCTTACTCCCTTCGTGCGCCCCCCAATAGGGCGGAATCGATCCCAGGCGGTGCTGCACACCTTCAAGATCCCTAATCCTTGAGCCCCCTCCCGCCGATCCGTTTCTACCATGTTCCCCAGATAAAGGGATACCGCGAGGTTGGTCTTTGCCGGAAGCACTTCTCTCTACACTCGGCTCGATGAAAACCGAAGAACCTGACTACGACGTGCTTCTTCTTGTCGGTCGTAGGATCGCAGAACTTCGCAGGGGGAGAGGTCTCACTCAGGAGCGCCTAGCCGAGAAAGCCAACTTTTCACTCAAGTACCTCCAGCGCATCGAGCGCGGCAGAGAAAACCTGACCGTCACCTCGCTCGCCAAGCTCGCTGACCTCTTCACCACCGAGATCGCTGATCTCTTCAAGCCTCCTGCGAGCATGGAGATCCTCACTGGTCGCCCCAAATCAGCGTCCCCGACTCAAGGGAAAGCTCAGAGAAAGACAGCTAGCAGGTCGAAGCCGAAGAAAAGATCTTCTCAGAAAACCAGACGGCGGTTGTCTGGCTGATCGGCGAGCGCTCTGGCCCATCTTCCCGATGGCCACTTCCATCCGGTGAACCGGGAGGTGGTCGAGCGAGTTCTTCCGTACGCAACAGCGATGTTCTCGGGGGTCGCTGCCCCTGTGCCCTCGCAGTCTCCGCTTGCCCTGACGAGCTGAACTCGCCCGCCCTCTCCAAGGTCAACGAGGACGGCGGCAGTGAGGTTGTGCTTTCGAAGGATGCGCCGGAGTCTCCGAACGTCCGCGTCGACCACGAAGAGCGTGCTCTCCCAGCGCACACGGTCGGGGCCGGGCACGACTCGCTCTCCGTCCACAACGAGCAGCGGCGGCTTCGGTCTCACGAGCCAGGACCCTTCGACGTGATCCCAGTCGCAGAGACCTGCCGAGCGAAGATCGTCCTCAAGTCGAGCCGTCGTACCGCAGTCCCCGCGCCCGGCAGCGATGATCCCGACTGAGCACGCTCCCTGTCTTCGCATTTTTTCGAGCGTCACTTCCAGGGACATCCTGTTCGTGTAGGTCGCGTCGACTGACCGCTTGCTGGCCTCCATCACCGTGGAGATCGAGACGCTTCGACAGAGCATGCTGCCCTCCTAGATCATCGTGAGGCCCGAGACCGTGAGCGTCGAGCCTCCCCGTACAAGGTATCCACTGTCGACGAGTTGTTCAGGGGGGCGGCTCCCATTTTACCGTGTAAAACAGGGGACGCTCCTGTGGTGAAATCAAGTTCATTTGCGGCCTGAAAACCCGTCCGACGGACAGCAACCGGCTCGGATGACGGACACCTCCGAGAAAGTAATTTCCGCCCCGGCGTCACGTCCATCTTCTCGTTTTCATGGGTTTTCCCCATCTCGCAGCCGTTGTGCGCTGCCGACTTGAAGTGTCACCGTTTTCAGTAATTCGTTCATCGCCGCTTCTCGTAGCTCTGAAACGCGGATCGCGAGGCGTGGAGCGGGTCAGAGCTTTCCCGTCATCGAACTGGATCATCTACCACCCCGGTGCGGCACGCGGATTTCCAGGGATGTCGAACAGCGCAAATGTGCGGCTAGTCGGCGGCAAGTGTCCGTGGGCCAGGGGAACGTGCTCTTTTTTAGGTGCCGCAGTGCTCTTCCCAGGACCGCTGTCGTCCTGGGGCGGAAAGAAATTTCCGCGCCTCTGACCTCGTGCACAGTACAGCGCACGCACGTCGATCTTCTGCGTGTCTCTCGCCAGAGTCATGGTTCTTTGACCATCGACAACTCGCCGATGCCCGTCGACGTGGCATCTTCCCACCCGACCCCTTCGACCGGAGGCACCAGCGCGATTCTACTGTAGTGAGTTCCCTCGAAAACTCGAACGGTTCCTGTCTCCGAGTCCTCCAACCAACTTCGCGAGAACTGCTCGATGAGCCTGAGGCTCGGGTAGTCCAGCGCGATGTAGTAGGAGTTCTTGAATGCCTCCCAGTTGCGGAGGATCACCGAGACCATCCAGATGGTCCGATCCACGCCGAACTTCTCCACGAGACGCTTGCTGATGTTCTGATGTGTTCGCGTCCACACACCCTTCCAAACCTCGTCGGAGGTCCACACGCCTCTCCTGATCTCATCGTAGGTCCAGGGACCATCCCACAGGTCTTGGGAGTGTCATTTCTCACGAGCATGACCCACCCGTTCTCACGAGCATGACCCACCCCGTCGGGTGAGATTCTCACGAGCATGACCCACCCCCCCCTGGGGCGGAATTCTCACGAGCATGACCCACCCCGAGGCCGACCAGGGCCAAGCTGCGCGCCGAGGAGGTGCGCACCATGGCGTATCGGGAGGTCGCGATGTGGGAAGTGTTGGAGGTGCTGCGCCGGCTCGGGCGCGGCGAGGGCGTGCAGAAGGTAGCGCGGGCCACGGAGCACGAGCGCAGGACCGTGCGGCGATACCGGAACCTGGCCGAGGAGCTCGGCTGGGTGGCCGGCCTGCACGAACCGGACGAGGCGCTCGCGCTGGAGGTGTTCAAGCAGCTGCGGCCCAGGCCCAAGGATGAGGCGCCGGGCGAGACGGAGCTATTGCTGCTCGGGCACAGGGAGCGGATCGCGGGGCTGCTCAAGCCGGACGATCCGCGTGAGCGTGGACTCAAGCTGACCAAGGTGCACGCGCTGCTCGGCCGCAGCGGCGTGGTCGTGCCGTACAGCTCGCTGCACCGCTTCGCGGTCAAGCACTGCGGCTTCGGCGCCGGACGGACGACGGTGCGGGTGGCGGACTGCGCGCCCGGCGAGCTCGCCGAGGTGGACTTCGGGAGGCTCGGGCTGGTGCCGGACCCGGAGACCGGTAAGCGGCGCCTGGCGCACGCGCTCATCGTGACGCTCGGGTACAGCCGCCACCAGTACGTGCACGTCACGTTTTCGCAGAAGCTCCCCGATCTGATCGCCGGGCTGGAGGACGCCTTCGTCTTCTTCGGCGGCGTCACCGCCCGCGTGGTGATCGACAACCTCAAGGCGGCGGTGACGAAGGCGGACAAGCATGATCCGATCTTCTCGCGGAGCTTCGAGGAGTACGCGCGGCATCGCGATTTCGTGATCGACGCGGCCGACGCGGAGTCGCCGACGCACAAGCCGCACGTGGAGCGGGCGGTGCCGTACGTGCGGGAGAACTTCTTCCGCGGCGAGGAGTGGATCGACCTCGAGCATGTGCAGCGGGAGGCGCGGCGCTGGTGCCTGGCGACGGCGGGGCTGCGCGTGCACGGCACGACCCGGGCGAGGCCGCTCGAGGTCTTCGAGGCCGAGGAGAAGGTGGCGCTCCATCCGCTCGTGAAGGAGCGCTTCGACCCGCCCGAGTGGAAGGAGTGCAAGGTGCACCCGGACCACACGATCTGCTTCGGCAAGGCGCTGTACACCGTGCCCACGCGCCACATCGGCAAGACGGCCACGGTGCGCGGCGACTCGAAGCTCGTGCGCATCCACGTGAACGGCGAGCTCATCAAGACCCGCCCGCGGCTCAAGCCCGGCAAGAAGGACATCGACTACAACGACTACCCCAAGGAGAAGGCGGCGTACGCCATGCGCGACCCCGTGCGCGCCGTCGACGAGGCGAAGTCCCACGGCGCGGATCTCGGCCGCTTCACGGAGCGCCTGCTCTCCGGCGACTTCCCGTGGGCCAAGCTGCGGCAGGCGCAGGCGCTGCTCGCCCTCGGCCGCAGGTACGGCTGGACCCGCGTCGATCTCGCCTGCCGCCGCGCGCTCGCCTTCGACCTCCTCAACGTCCGCCGCGTGCAGGCGATCCTCGAAGGCGCGCTCGGCGACGAGGGAACGAAGCCGGAGCTCGAACGCGACAACGTCGTC
This sequence comes from Pseudomonadota bacterium, assembly GCA_023229365.1. Taxonomy (NCBI): domain Bacteria; kingdom Pseudomonadati; phylum Pseudomonadota; species Pseudomonadota bacterium. Next base: position 6,608 of record JALNZK010000105.1, read on the forward strand.
CAGCTGCCCCTGCGCTTCCTGCGCCCGGCGGGCAGCTTCACCCCGAAATCCGAGAAAGGAGAACAGACGTGATCGAAATCAAACCGTCGCTCAAGACCGTGCTCAAGCGCTTGAAGCTCTCCGGCATCCTCGCCGCGCTGCCCGACCGCGCAGCGTACGCCCGCAAGGCGAAGCTCACGGAGATCGACTTCCTCGAGCTCGTGCTCCAGGACGAGATCGACCGCCGCGAGCAAACCAACCTCGCCACGCGGATCTCCAAGGCCGGCTGCGAGCAGGAGCACATCCTCGAGGCCTTCGACTGGGACGCGCCCGTCACCTTCGACAGGGATCGCGTCCGCGACCTCTTCGGCCTCGGCTTCCTCGACCGCTGCGAGGACGTCGCCTTCATGGGCCCGGTCGGCGTCGGCAAGACCTTCCTCGCCGATGCGCTCGGCCACGCCGCCTGCCGCGCCGGCAAGCACGTCCTTTCCCTGCGCGCCGACACGATGCTCAAGACCGTCAACCAGTCCCGCGCCGACAACTCGACGGAGAAGGTGATGCGGCAGCTCCTCGCGCCCCACCTCCTCATCATCGACGACTTCGGTCTGCGCAGGCTCGACGACCGCCAGTCCTCCGACCTCTACGAGATCATCATCGAGCGCCACCGCCGCGCCTCGACGATCATCACCAGCAACCGCAGCGTCGAGGAGTGGATCCCGCTCTTCGCCGACCCGATCCTCGCGCAGAGCGCCGTCGACCGCTTCGCGCACAACGCCCATCACGTCGTCATCGAGGGCGACAGCTACAGACCGCGCAAGGGACCCCAGAACCGCCGCGCGGAACCCAAACCGGAAAGGAGATCGCGTGCCGTCAAACGCTGAACCGTGATAGGAATCGGAGCGGCCTCGGGGCCTGGGTCATCCTCGTGAGAAACCCTGGGTCATCCTCGTGAGAAGTGACAGGGAGTTCCACACACACGGCAGACAAGCCCGCCAGCTTAGCTCGATGGGATCCTCGATGTCCTTGAGCGAGACCTCGACCTTCTTCGGTGTTGCCGCGATCTTCTTCTCCACCTCCAGTTCCAGGAACAGAGAGTCGGCGCAACCGACGATCCACTGGAAGGCAGGGTAGTCGTACTTGAAGACGCCGTACTCCTGCCATCTCGGCACGAGGTAGGTGATTGCCTCCACAACGAAGTCGACGCCGAACTGGTCGCAGAGCCGTTTCGCTTGGACCTGCATGCCGACACTGAAAGTGCGTAGAAGTGGGGATCGCACTTTCGACGCCACGTCGGCTGGCAGCGTTGTGAGCCATCTTTCGATCTGCGTCCTCCAAGCTTTCTCGACCACTCGGACTTCGGCGGACTTCCGGTACTTTCGCGTAGCTGGTCTCACTCCGTTCATACGTGCCTCCTCGCCCCCGGACCCCCTCTCCTGGCGCCACCTTCGTGGCGCGGACGACCGTGCCCGATGTTTCGCTTCGCTCAACCCTGGGCACACGAGGGGGCCAAGATCGATGTCGAATACCGCATTCCTCAGAGCTGCGCAGAGCACCCATCCTGATACCATCCCCGCGCACACTGCTACGGCTCGAAGCGGAGGCCCCACCACCGCAACCGAGAAAGAAAGCACCAAGTCTCGACAGTCCGGGCCCGGACGCATGTCGAAGTATGTCAACTCGTCATGCACTCTGCGGGTGTCGGCCAACGAGTCTGCTTGAGGCGGCAGCCTTTTGCTTTTCGGCACCGTCGCCGCCGGTCGCAAACAACGTCGACCTCAACTCCTGGGTGCTTCTCTTTGACGAGGTAATTTGTAGCTCCACGTTGCGTTTTCACTGGCCCGAATCTGGCGTCTCCCCACCACATTCCGTCGAACATGGCCGGTGTCAGCCTAACTGGCGAATCGGGGGGAGTCCTCATCAGCACGTGGAAGTGCATTCTTTCAGTCTTCCTCTGTCTCCCCCACGACCAGGCTACGTAGATGTGCTCTTTCAGTTTTTTTGCCGCTGTGCGGCAGAAGCGGAAGAAAAGGCGATGAGCCTCACGCTCTGGCACCATGTAACCGAACGTGAGATGCCCAAATATGTCCCAAGGCCCACGTTCCTCGATGTCTTGTGCGTCAGAGCTACGATGGCGGGCAGGGGGTTTCCTGCTCTCTGTTTTGGACCAGTCAATCACGGCGTCTCCCCTTCGTTGAGATCGCTCCGAGTCAGCTCTCGCTCTTTCAGCCACGCCTCGATTTCTGGTCGACGAAAACGAACGAATCTCTTTCCTAGCCGAATGTGCGGGATGCGCTTTTGGTGGACCCAACAGTAGAGCGTTCCCTTCCTTACGTTGTATTCCTCTGAGACCTGTAAGTAGTCGAGCAGCTCATCCATGATTTCCTCCTTCAACGGCAGTTGGGCCGCCGCGTGTTGACGAACTAGGCCGCCCCGACAACTTCGTCGAGAACCGGCCGTCTCTCTTCGACAGCTTCGCTACCTGTGCTTGCCTCTGGCCTTGTCGCGGTCGGTAGCGTGAGCACGACTCCGGTGATCTCGGCTGCGCCGCCGAACCGTCCGTGCTCTCCAGCGAAAGCATCGGGGGCGAGGTGCGCGTAGCGCTGGGTCATCGTGATCGACTGATGGCCCAGAAGAGCTTGCAGCTTGAAGAGGTCGCCGCCCCGCATCATGAAGTGCGACGCGAAGGTGTGGCGCAACCCGTGGAACGTGACGTAGTGGCGTGCTTTCCCGCGCCGTTTGATCAGCGGGAATCCGGCGCGGTCGAGCACTCCGTGGAGCATCTCCTGGAAGATCCGCGCCGACGGTCCGTGCATTTTCCCAGCCTCGTTCGGGAAGACAACCGGCATTCCCGCGACCTTGAGGAGCCACTCGGTGAGCGACGGCCGCAGAACGTCGAAGATCGGAATGCGCCGGATCCTGCCGCTTTTTGTCGGGCCGTCGTAGCTGTGCTGCACCGTGATGATGTTGTGGTCGAGGTCGATGTCCTCGCGTCGCAGTCCGGCCAGCTCTCCGGCTCTCATGCCGGTGTAGACGGCGCACTGGTAGAGGATCCAAACGCCCTCGCCCTCTTCGCGAGCCGCAGCCTGGAAGCGCTGTATCTCTCCCTCTGTCCGAAGGTAGCTGTAGTCCGCTGAGTTGTGCGGGACACGCGGGATCTTGAATCGCGGCTGCGTGGCGAGCCAACCCAGATCGAACGCCTTGTTCAGCATCGACTTGAGCAGCACGAGCTGATTGGCCACGGTCTTCGGTGCCAGGTTTCCTCTGAGGGCGCGGTAGCGGTCGATCTGTCTCGCGCCGATCTCGATCAGCTTCATCGCACCCAGTTCCGGCCGCAGGTGGTGCTCGATGATGCTCCGGTCGTCCTTTTCAGAACGCTTGTTCGGAGCGTAGTTTTCGAGCCAGTAGTCGGCGAGGTCGGCGAACGTCTTATCGGGGCAGGCTCCAGTTCTCAGTCCGAGCTTTGTCTCCCGAACTTGAAGCTGGCGTCGAGCGAGCATGACCTTGGCCTGCTCGGGGTTTTCGTACACCTCACTCCGGCGCTTGCCGTTCTCGTCGACCCAGCGGGTCCTCCAGCGGTTGCGGTGTTTGGTAGGCTTGCTCATCTCTGCTCCCTTTCCCAGCTTGGGAGCAAGGCGAGAGAAAGTCTCCTGCACTTCCTGGTCGAGAAAGTTGCAGGAAAACAGTCTTGTGCGGCTTCTCGGTTGCCTGGTTCTCGTTCAGGCAACGAGTGCCGCCGAACCTACTCACGTTCAGTGATCTGGCCCCGGATTGGCCCCGCTTTGGGAGGGTAGAAAAACAAAGGCCCGGAGATCCTTTTGGACTCCGGGCCTTTGCCTCAGTAGCGGGGGCAGGATTTGAACCTACGACCTTCGGGTTATGAGCCCGACGAGCTACCAGGCTGCTCCACCCCGCAACAACATACCGTTCAAATCTTCCGACACGTCACGACCAAGGGCCGCAACGACTGCGTATATAGAGATCCCCGCGCTTTCCGTCAAGCAAAGCCTGTCAATCGTCGCCCCGGGCGCGCTGCCTCCGGCGATCGGCGTCCTGTCGCGCCGGGGTCACGTGATCGCGCTTGAGGCGAGCGAGCTCCTTGTCCGTGAGCTCGCGGTACGTCCCGAGCGGCACGCCGTCGATCGTGATCCCTGCGAACGAGATGCGCTTGAGCTTGATCACCTCGACGCCGGTCGCCTCGGCCATGCGCCGGATCTGGCGGTTGCGCCCCTCCTTGATGGTGATCTGGACCCACGCGCAGTCCTCGCCCACCTCGGTCCGGAACACGGCCTGCGCGGGGCGCGTCTTGACGCCGTCGTCGAGCACCACGCCCTTGCGCCACGTCTCGAGCACGTCGTCTCCGACCGCGCCCTGGAGCCGGACATGGTAGGTCTTCTCGACGCCGAACCGCGGGTGCGTCAGCGCGTGGGCGAGCTCTCCGTCGTTCGTCATGAGGAGCGCGCCCGAGGTGGCCCAGTCGAGCCTGCCGACCGGGAACAGGCGCGCGCCGACGTCCCGTACGAGATCGGCCACCGTCGGCCTGCCTTCCGGATCGCGCACGGTCGACACCACGCCGCGCGGTTTGTTCAGGATGACGGTCATGGGCTTCTCGGCCGCGATGGCCCGTCCGTCCACCTCGATGCGATCACGGCGCGGATCGACCTTCACGCCCATCTCGGTGACGATCACGCCGTTCACCCTGACGCGGCCGGCGGCCACGATCTCCTCGGCTTTGCGGCGCGACGCGACACCGGCTCCGGCGAGCACCTTCTGCAGACGTTCGGTTGTCATGCGATCACGGCCTTCTGTGCGGGCGCGGATGTCGTGGGGGGGGCGCGGTCCTGCCATCTTCCTAGTACGGGTCGTCCTCGGCCGCAGCCGCCTTGCCCTTGGCCGCCTCGTCCTCGGCCGCCTCGTCCGCGGGCACGGCCTCGTCGCGATTCCAGGTGTCCGCGCGGCCGTCGTTGTCCGTGTCCATGCCCACCCGGATGAGCTTCCCGGCTTCGTAGTACTCCCAGTAGTCGACCCGGCCGTCGGCGTCCGTGTCGCCCTCGACCCGCGCCGGCACGCCGTCCTCGAGGAACCGAACGCGATCGACCACCCCGTTCGAGTTCGTATCCATCTCCTGCTTGACGACCTTGCCCTCGGCGTACATCGAGATGATGTCGATGGAACCATCGTAATCCAGGTCCAGTTCGTCGCGCTTGATGGCGCCTGTCTCGTCGAAGTACACGAAAATGTCGAGCTTGCGGTCGAAGTTGAGATCCGCCTCGCGGCAGATGATGACCTCGCCCTCGCCGAACTTCGCGTAGATCTTGCGGACGTCGGCCTTCTCGTCCTGGTTCAGGTCGACGAGCGCCTCGCGGTTCTTGCCGGCTTCGCAGCGCTTGTTGCTGTCGATGCGCTCGAGACCGGAGCCCTCGACCGCCGTGCCGAGGCCGGCTTTGCCGCCTGTCTTGCCCTTGGCGCCGCCGCACCCGGCCGCTAACGCGATCGCGCACAGAACGAGAAGAACCCTCGTCATCACGCTGCCCCCTTGCCTGCGGGCGCAATAGGCGCCCGGTCCGATTTTCGCGGCCAGTCTACCATGGCCGGGTGAGAAATCAGCCATTTCCGTGGCGGCCGTGCCGCCGTCCGCCGCCTTCGCCCTGCGGCGGCTGCGGCCCCCGCCCCTCGACGTCGACTCGCGGCACCCGGGCCGTGAGGGAGCCGAAGGCGATCTTGAGATCGCCCTTCTCGTCCACGCTCTGTACGACGCCGTCGCGTCCTTTCAGGAAGCCCTTGAGGACGATGACCATGTCGCCCGCGCGGATGTTGGCCATCCGCTCGGCGGTCACCTTCACGGGGGCGGGTTCCTTGGGGCGCTCCTGGCGCGGGGCGGCCCTCGCTGGCGCCGGGGCGGGCGCTGGGACCGCGGGCGCGCACGGCGCTCGAGCCGCCGGAGTCGTCGTCGTCGTCGCCGGTGCCGCTGCCGGTGCCGGTGCGGGCGCGTCCTCCGCCGCCGCCTCACTGCGCGCGATCGATCTGCGGATCGCCCGCTCGCGCTCCCGCCACGCCTGCTCCGCCCTGGCCCGCTCCTCGGTCTCCTCGCGCAGCCGGCGCCGCTCCTCGTCCTGCTCCAGCCGCCGCGCTTCCCGCTCGTGCCGCTCGCGTTCGGCCTCGGCCCCGGTCGCCTCGAGCGCGAGCCTGTGCTTCGCGAGGACGCTGTCGATGGAGACGGCGTCGTTCGAAGGCGACCAAGCGGCGTACTCGTACAGGCCCGCGAGCGCGCCGAAGCTCTCCACGACGTAGGGGAAAGCGTCCGCGCCGAGCCGGATGGCGGCGTCGCGCGACAGGCGCACGCCGGCGAACATCCAGCCCTTCTTCTCCTCGAAGTCGCGGAGGAGGGCGGTCAGCGCCGGGCCTTCGAGCTCGGCCGTGCGAACGAGCCGCTCCCCCGCGAGGCCTATCTCGAACGTCTCCGGGAGGGCGCGGAGCAGCGCGTCGAACCGCGCCCGCGCGTCCGGGTTGGCGAGCAGCGACGAGAGGTTGCGCCGATCCACCCACGCGTCGTGGTGGAGCCACATCCCGATCTCGAGCGCCTCGGCCCGGACGGCGACGCCCAGGAAGACGTGCCGGAAGAGCGGCGTGGGGTCCGCGAGATTGGACGCGAGCGTCCGCTCGGTGTCGATCAGCTCGACGAGCTCGCGCTGCGCCGCCTCGTCACGGGAGAAGAAGAGCCATTGCGTGTCGACCTTCTTGCTGTTCCACAAGGAGGGATGATCGTCCGAGAGGTGCGCGCCGAGCCGGAGCCCCGCGGCCTCGATCACGGGCTGGAGGCCGCGTCCGATCGCCTCGAGCTTGTCCCGCACCCGCCTGCGGGGCAGCGTGAACATGTTGCTGCCCCACTTGTCGGGGAGGTACGCATCGAAATCGTCAGCCGTGAAACCGTCGAGCATGTCCGTCCGCCTGACCCGCCGCAGAAGGGAGCAGGGTCTTCCCGCGCGCCGTGCCGAAAGCCCTACTCCGCCTTGGCGGGCTTCTCCGGCTTCTCTTTCTTGGGCTTGCCGCCGCCCTGCGCGGCCTTGGCCTTGCCCTTGGCTTTGGCGGCGTCCTCTTTCTTCACCTTGACGTCCTTCTCGGCGGTCTCGCGAACGTGTTGCGCGATCTTGTCGATAGCGGCGATCCTGGACTTCGCCTTCCTCAGATCGGCGGCGAGGGCACGCAGCACCGCGTCCTTCGACTGCTTCTTCCCCTCGACGCCCGCGGCCGCGAGCTTGGCCTTCCGAGCCTCGAGAAGCTCGACGGCTTTCTGGAGTTGTTTTTCCCGGATATCCCGATTGATAGAGCCCATTTCCTCGTCTCCTCGATGGCGGACGGACCCATGCTCCGCGACCGCCCGACTCAAGCACGGCACCTTCTCACAAGCGGGCGAAGAGGGCAAGCCCGCGTTTGCCGCGCACTGTTTTGCGTGTTTTGGCGTTGTGTCGGCCTTGTCGCGACTTATACTTTCGAAGACGGGTCATCGAAGGGCGGACCCCAGCCGAAAGGTCGTCAGGAGAGCGTCGTTGCATGGTCGGGATGGAACTCAGGCAGCAGCTGAAACTTTCGCAACAGCTGGTGATGACGCCACAGCTCCAGCAGGCGATCAAGCTGCTGCAACTCTCCCGGGTCGAGCTCGTCGACATGGTGCACCAGGAGCTCGAGGAGAACCCGGTGCTCGAGGAGAACCCCGAGCCGGTTTCGTTCGAGGATCGCGGCGTCGTCGAGGTCCCGGGCAACCTCCCCCCCGAGCCGCAATCGCCGGTGACGTCGGTGCCGACCGACCGCGAGGCGATCAGCGGGACCCGCGAGATCGACTGGGAGAAGTATCTCGAGAACTACGCGAACCAGGGGCCGGCGCCCTCGGGCTCGGCCCGCTCCGGCAACGACGAGCTGCCGCCGCTCGAGGCCACGCTCGGATCGACGACGACGCTCGCGGATCACCTCCGCTGGCAGCTCAAGATGTCCGTGGTCAACGACGAGGAGGAGCGGTTCGCGAACCTCGTCATCGGGAACCTGGATCAGGACGGCTACTTCAAGGAGCCCCCGCTCGAGGAGCTCGCCCGGGAGGCGGGGATCGAGTGCGAGGACGCCGAAGAGGTCCTGAAGATGATCCAGCTGTTCGATCCCGTCGGGGTCGCCTCGCGGAACCTCCGCGAGTGCCTCCTCGTGCAGGTCGACGCGCTCGAGCTCGACATCGATGTCCGCGAGATCATCGAACGGCACCTCACGAACCTCGAGAAGCGCAACTACCAGGCGATCGCGAAGGATCTGGGGCTCGACATCGAGGACGTGTACGCGGCGGCGAAGATCGTCGCCAACCTCGAGCCGCGCCCGGCGCGCAACTACGTCTCCGAGGAGACGCGCTACATCATCCCCGACGTCTTCGTGCACAAGATCGGGGATCGCTACTTCGTCGTGCCCAACGACGACGGGATGCCCCGGCTCAAGATCTCGGGCTTCTTCCGGTCGGCCATGGACTCGGGGCCGGAGGCCAAGGAGTACGTGCAGAACAAGCTGCGATCCGCGCAGTGGCTCATCCGCTCCATCGACCAGCGGCGGCGGACGATCGTCAAGGTGACCGAGACCATCGTGGACAAGCAGCGCGACTTCTTCGAGCGCGGCGTCGACTACCTGAAGCCCATGATCCTCAGAGACGTCGCGGAGGCGGTCGGCATGCACGAGTCCACGATCAGCCGCGTCACGACCGCGAAGTACGTCCACACCCCGCAGGGAATTTTCGAGCTCAAGTATTTCTTCAACTCGTCGATCCGACGAACAACCGAGGAGGACATCGCATCCGAGAGCGTGAAGTCGAAGATCCGGGAGATCGTCGGGGGCGAGGACACGCGGAGGCCGCTCAGCGATCAGCGGATCGTGCAGCTGCTCCGCGAGGGCGGCATCGTCATCGCGCGGCGGACGGTCGCGAAGTACCGCGAGATGATGGGCATCCTCTCCTCGACGAAGCGCAAGAAGTACTTCTGAGGTGTGAGAGCACCGGAAAGGGAAGAGCATGCAGTTGTCGATGACGTTCCGGCATCTGGAGCCGACCGACGCGATGAAGGAGCTCGTGGAGGAGAAGGTCGCGAAGGTGAAGAAGTACATCCAGGGTCCGTTCGAGGCCTCGGTGGTCCTCTCCGTCGAGAGATATCTGCACGCCTGTGACGTCACGATTCTAGCCAGCGGCGCCACCTACAAGGGCCGCGAGGAGAGCGACGACATGTACACCTCCATCGACAAGGTGATGGAGAAGATCGAGCGCCAGATCGACAAGACGAAGGGGAGGCGGCGGGCCGGCAGGTCCGCGTAGCGCCGCGTGAGCGCTTCGCTTCTTCGGCAACACGGGCCCGCATTCCGGTCATCTTGATCGCTTCTGTCGCTTCCGTCGCTTCTGTCGCTTTCGTTGGGCCCGAACGACGCGGGCCGCAGCTCCGCTTCGGTGTGGAGATGCTCCGCTTTGCTTCCGTGAGGCTGCGCGCCGCTGTTGAGCCACAAAACTTTGCTGCCGAGCCACGGAAGCTTGCTGCCGAGCCACAGAACTTTGCCGCCGAGCCACAGAACTTTGCTGCCGAGCCATAAAACTTTGCTGCCGAGCAGCGACGCGCGGTGACCGCGAAGCAAAACTTTGTGGCCGCGAAGCAGAACTCTGCTACCGAGCCACGGAACTCTGCTGTCGAGCAGCGACGCGCGGTGACCGCGAAGCAGTGCTTTTTGGCCGCGAAGCAAAACTTTGTGACCGCGAAGTAGAATTCTGTGGCCGCGAAGCAGCGCGCTGTGGTGGTGAGGCGGAGTGGCTGCGAACGCGATCGTTGCAAACCATGCGGGGGGGCGTGTACCATTCCCTCGGCCCATGAACCTGACCGACTTCATCTCGGAGCGATCCGTCTCCTGCGAGCTCGTGTCGACGGACAAGAAGCGCGTCCTCGCGGAGCTGAGCGCCCTGCTCGCCGCGGGGTCGCGCGGCGTCCGCGACGAGGAGATCGTCGAGATCCTCGAGGAGCGCGAGCGCGTGGCGACCACCGGAATCGGCGGCGGCGTCGCCATCCCGCACGGCAAGGCGCCCGGGATCCCTCGCCTCGTCGCCGCGGTCGGCGTGTCGCGCGAGGGCGTGCCGTTCGACGCGATCGACGGCGAGGACGTCCACATCTTCGTCGCCGTCCTGTCACCGGCGAGCGGGGGCGCCGGCGAGCACCTCAAGATCCTCGCCGCGCTGTCGCGCCTGCTCAAGGAGCCGGCGTTCCGGGACGAGCTCGTGGCGCAACGCTCCGCCGCGGGGATCCTCGCCGCGATCGCAGCCGCGGAGAAGGGGAGCTGAGGGATGAGCGCCGGGGCGCCGATAGGTGTCGTGATCTGCTGCCACGGCGAGATGGCCGCGGGGCTCAGGAGCGCCGCGGAGATGATCGTGGGGCCGCAGGAAGGCCTGGCGGTCGTCGGGGTGCGGCCGGCGGACGGACGCGAAGACGTGGAGGCGTCGCTCGCGACCGCGGCTACTATGGTCGATCGCGGCGCCGGGGTGCTCGTGCTGACCGACCTCCCGGGCGGCACCCCGTGCGTCGAGGCGGCGCGCCGCCGCGGGGCGTCGTACGAGATGATCGCAGGCGTCAACCTGCCGGCGCTCGTGGAGGTCTTGATGGGCCGAGCGGACGCGCCCGACGTCCACGCGCTCGCCGAGGTCGCCGCGGAGATCGGGAGGAGGCACGTCGCCTCCGGAAGAGAGCTGTTCGGGCCGCAGAAGGGAGGCCTATGAGAGGATGAAAAAGGGTACTCACGTCCGAATCGACAATCGCCTGCTCCACGGACAGGTGGTCCAGTTCTGGATCCCGTCGCTCGAGGTGCAGCGCCTCGTCATCGCCGACGAGGCGACCGCAATGGATCGGACGCTCGTCTCGCTCTACCGCATGGTGATGCCGAAGAACGTCGCGCTCGACGTCGTGACGCCCGCGGACCTCGGCCAGGCGCTCGCCTCCGACGAGGCGGCGGCCTCGACGCTCGTCCTGCTCGGAAACGTCGCGGACGCGGTCTCGGCGCGGCGCGGCGGGTTCGCGTTCGATAGGCTGACGATCGGGAACGTCCACGCCGGAGGCGAAAGGACGCGGGTCACGGACTCGGTCTTCCTGTCCGAGGAGGAGCTCGCCTCGCTGCTCGAGCTGAAGAGGGGGGGAGCGGCGGTGGAGATCCAGTCGTTCCCCGGGGAGCAGTTCCGGCTGGAGCTCGACGACCGCGGGGGCCCGGTCTGGGTGAAGCGCTGATGCCGGAGCGAGCATGAGCACGACGGCGGCCACGGCGCTGACCGTCGTCAACGAGCTCGGGCTCCACGCCCGCGCCGCGACGGTATTGGTGCGCCTCGCCGCAGGCTTCGAGAGCGAGCTGTACCTCGGCAAGGACGGCCACGAGGTGAACGGGAAGAGCATCATGGGCGTCCTGCTCCTCACCGCGACGAAGGGCTCGCGGATCGAGATCCGCGCGGTGGGAGACGACGCCGAGGCGCTCATCGCGGCCGTCTCGCGCCTGTTCGCCGACAGGTTCGGAGAGTCGGCGTGAGCGCGTCGGTCCGGATCCACGGCATCCCCGCCTCCCCCGGGATCGCCGTCGCGAAGGCGCGGATCGTCGTGCGCCAGCGCCCCAAGGTCAGGCGGAAGCACATCGCGAGCTCGGAGGTGGGGCGCGAGAAGGAGCGGCTGCTCGAGTCCGTCGCCGAGGCGCGGCGCCACCTCGAGGCAACCCTCGCGGCGCTGCCCGATACCGGCACCGGTCGCGGCGAGCACTCCCTCATCCTCCAGGCGCACCTCCTCATGCTCGAGGACGAGCTGCTCATCGACGGCGCGCTGTCGCTGATCGCCGCGAAGAGGATCTGCGCCGAGTGGGCGCTCTCGCTGAAGGCGGACGAGGTGAAGCGCATGCTCGCCGCGCTCGGCGACGACTACCTGAGCGAGCGGTTCGAGGACGTCGAGTTCGTCAGCGACCGCGTCCTGCGCAGCCTGCTCGGCCACACCGTCGAGATCGTCGATCGCGATCGCGTGCAGGAGCCGTGCATCATCGCCGCGACCGACATCTCGCCCGCGGAGACCGCCAACCTCGTGCTC
>JALNZK010000106.1 GCA_023229365.1 Pseudomonadota bacterium
CATGGACTAGGAAGCTGCGCGGTGATCATCTCCCAGCCCTTCGACTCTATAGTGTTGACGAGGTTTTCCATTCCTCCGTCATGGAACGGACAACATGTTGAAGGCAAAAAAACGGTTAACGCCTATGGGGCGAATTGGACTCCCTGGGTTGCACACCGTTCGTTGACGTTTTGGCAGGAAGGCAATACCGGCTCAGGCAAGCGACCAAAGCGCAACGTTCCAATCGTCGAATCTACGTGAATCCGGACAGCGGGAGTTGGGGAACGACCTATACTTGGCTCAATTCCACTTTCACAACGGGCAGCCCGCTCATTGTGTGGCATCATTACACGCATACATTTTCTCCCAATTGGTCGAGCCCCAAGGCCAACGTCATGCCGATCGCTGGTAGAATTCTCAACCAATACTCGTTACTTGAATATCCTGACAATACATACACGTATGTTCGAACGGATTCCACCAACTGCGTGGTCAATAACGCCCACGAAGGAGGCGCCTACTACGACGGCTCCGGGCATGTTTGCTTGAGGGGAAGCGGGGCGACAGGTTGGGACGATGCGACGACGTACAAGTTTCTTGTGGGGCACGTTTTCGGACATCGAATGGCAGACGTTAATGGTGGACCATTAAACAGTGGTTTTGACAATGACGATGCACCTGGTCCTTGCAGATGCATTGATTTTACAGCATATGGAGGAAATACACATTGCATGGGTTCTAGAGATCCCATTGAGGCGGCGGAGAGCGAGGGATTTGCGGATTTCTTTTCAACAGCGGTATTCAATAATCGCAGTGAGAGCGAGACAAAAATATTTTCATACCCGCAAGAAACATACTTTTGTTTCTTGTCCGGGGGAAAGGGCTATCTCAATATTGACTGGGATCCACCGCATGTTTTCCCTGCCAGCCTGGATGAATCAGGCAGTAACTGCAACACCTTTATGACCTACGTTTGCGATCCCGGAGAGGCAGATCTAGGTGTAGAATTGGATTGGTTGCGTCTTACCTGGGAACTCTGGACGACCGGAAACGAGTTTTCCATGGATCAGATATCCGACATCTGGGAAGATACGAGTGGAGGGAATTGGGATGACCTGCTGGCCACAGTTGAGAGCCAATGGGAGGCATCTGACCCCGACAAAGTTAATGTATTTAACAACAAAAGCATCCAGTCGGGAGTTAATCATTATTCCGACTGAACCGGGGCCTTGGGAGAAACAATGTTGATGCGTACACGCCCCCGGCGGGGTTTTCATCTAGGGAAGAGGGATAGTGATGAATAGGACCGGGGGAATGATATTTAGGGTCCTTTGGGGGATCGTCGGGTGTTGTTTGTTTGTTTCTTCCTGTGGTAGCGACGGCAACAACAGCAAAGGCGATGCGGCATCAACTGATTCCGATTCGGATGCGGATACCGATGCAGACACGAACTCTGACACGGACGCCGGGACGGATTCGGATACCTGCACGCAGCCCGACGCCATTGCCTCGTGCGAGAGCGGTTGGTGCATGATTCCCGCAGGGTGCTTCCTCTACGGCTCTCCGCCCACAGAGCCGTGTCGCTCGGCCAACAACGAGGAACAGGTCTACGTCACCCTGACACACCCGTTCCTGATCCAGACCACCGAGGTGACCCAAGAGCAGTGGGAGGAGATGGGCTTCCCCAACCCATCTCCTTCCCCGACCTGCGCCGACTGTCCGGTCTCGATCGTGAGCTGGTTCGACGCGATCGCGTACTGCAACGCGCGCTCGGAGAGCGAGGGGTTGGAGACTTGCTACGACCTCTCATCGTGCGAGGGACTAGTGGGGAGCGGTTTCGGAGCGCCCGAGGACGATTTCGTTTGCGCGGGAGAGGTACAGAAGTTCGGGAACGTGTACGAGTGCCCGGGCTACCGGCTGCCCACCACCGCAGAGTGGGAGTACTCTGCGCGCGCGGGAACGACGACGGAAACGTACGCCGGCGATTCCCCTTCAGACAACGTGGAAGACTGCCAGCCGGACCCGGTGGTCGACGAGATCGCGTGGTCGTGCTCGAACACGGACATGGCGATGGCGGTGGGATTGAAGACGCCGAACGGTTGGGGATTGTATGACATGCTGGGCAATATTGGAGAGTGGGCTAGTGATCCATACCAAAACGTTCCCCTTGGCGGGGGAGCAGGATCAGTTATCGACCCACATGGCTTCGTGGAGAGCAGCTCGGGTCGGCCTGTAAGGGGGGGGGTTTGGATGAACGATCCCGTGTGTGTAAAGTCAGCATTCATCAGTTCGAGCAGCATTGATGGTAAGTTGTCCGGTAGGGGTTTTCGTCCGGCAAGAACCCTTTTCGAATGAAAGAAATCCATCAGCCAAGGATCCATCAACCAATGGGCGAATCAAGACGTGTAGCGTGCTCGGCGATATCCATTTCCGCGCTGGTCGCTCTTCTCGTGATGAGCTGCGGCGACGGCGGCGGTGGAGGAGACGACGGCGGAGCGGACGCGGGCGACGCCGGCGATCCCTGCACGTCCGACGGCGAGTGGTACGACGAGCACACCGGCCTGTGCTGGCAGGATCCGCCGGGCGACTCCCTGATGATCCAGGACGAGGCGATCGCGCACTGCGACGATCTCGTGCTGGGCGGTCGCGACGACTGGCGGCTGCCGAGGATCCAGGAGTTGATCGCGCTGGTTCGGGGGTGCGGGAGGGAATAGGGGACGTTGCTTCCTTTTATAACTTATCGCGAGAGGGACGCGGGTCGGCCGTAGAGATACAATTCCCACTAGGGAACCACCCGAACACACCGAACCGATGCCACGCCCTCGTCTTTGATGTTCCAATCCACCGTGCCGTCGGCGAAAGAAACGAACCACGCACTTTCGACGTTGAAGACCTCCGCCGAGGATGACCCAAATAGGACGAAATAGGGGACGTTGCTTCCTTCTGAAACTTGCGTCGTTTCTGCGACGGCTCCCGCCCGCTTCCGCCCCCTACGGCCAGGTGAACGGCCCGGTCTGCACGACATAGTTGCCGCCGCTCAGGATCGGCTCGATGGCGCACGTCGTGTCCCAGTAGCCGCCGTCCCAGGTGACGTGGGCGACCTTCCAGCCGTCGCCGCCGTCGAAGTAGCCGGCCGTGTCGAACCCCGTGACCTGGGGCGAGACGCCGAACGTCGCCCGGTGGTCTCCGCCGCAGTAGATGTTCACGACCGGGTGCGTCACGGACGAGGTCCCGTAGAAGTGCGACAGGATGGCGAACTCGTCGCTGTCGTTCGGGTTGTCGAGGTTGATGTTCTCCGGGATGCCGACCGTCGAGATGTTGTCGATGTCGAGGCGCGGGTTGTGGTTGGAGCCGGTCATCGCGTAGCCCCAGTTCACCGAATAGTACGAATTCTTGCAGTTGTTGTAGCCGCAGTCCGAGGTCGTGGCGCCGGTGTTGAACCAGTCCGTGGTCCGCCCGATCTTGCCCAGGCGCAGGTCGATGTCCGAGGTGCCGTCCGTGTCCCAGCACATCTCCACCCGCAGCCCCGGGGCGATGACGTGGACGATCCAGGTGCAGGTCATCGTGCCGTTGATGGCCGACACGATCGTCAGCGTGAGCGTGTAGGTTCCGGACAGGTTGAAGTAGAGGTTGAGCGTCGAGAGGCCGGTGCCGCTGCGCGTCGTCGTGTTGACGCCGTTCATCGTGAAGCTGTTCGTCCCGAGCACGATGTCGCACGGTCCCTGGCTGAGCGTCCACGTCCAGCTCGCGGTCGCGTGATCCGTGCCGTTGTAGATGGCCGGGTACCCGGTGATCGTCTTGGTGACGAACGGCGTCGCGGTGCCGATGTCGTAGGAGCAGTCGATGGGCGGCTCGCAGCACAGGCCGTCGTCCGGGCATCCGTCGCAGTCGTTGTCCGCGTAGTCGCACACCTCCGGCGTAGGCACGATGCCGCCCGTGCACGGGCCCCACAGCCCGAACTCGCCGGACGTGACGCACGACTGGGAGCCGTCGTCGCACACCCCCACGCCGCGGTAGTTCGGCGGGCCGAGGAAGCACGGCTGGACCTCGCCGATCGTGCACTGGCACCCCTCGTCGACCGTGCCGTCGCAGTCGTTGTCGGACCCGTCGCAGTACGACGGCCCCTCGCTCGTCATGGCGGACACGCAGCCCGTGGGGGTCGAGCACGCGTCGGTCCAGGTGCCGTCGCAGTCCGAATCGGTGTCCGTGTCGGTGTCGGTGTCGGTATCCGTGTCCGTGTCCGTGTCCCCGCCCGACACGTCGTCGTCGAGCCCGTCGCAATCCTGGTCGACGCCGTCGTCCAGGATCTCGTCCGCGCCCGGGTAGACGGCCGGGTCGTCGTCGTCGCAGTCGAACGGGAGGCACCAGTCGTCCGAGTCCCCGTCCGTGCATTCGGCACCCGTGTCCGAATCCGTGTCCGTGTCGGTGTCGGAATCTGCGTCCGTATCGGTGTCTGCGTCCGTATCAGTGTCGGAATCGGCATCGGTATCGGTGTCGGAATCGGAATCGGTGTCGGAATCGATATCCGTGTCCGAATCCGAATCCGTATCGGAATCGGAATCGACGTCCGTGTCCCCGTCCGTGTCGCCGGCGAAGCCGCCGCCGCCGCCGTTCGAGCACGCGCCGCCCGCGAGGAGGAGCGCACCGAGCGAGAGGCACACGATGGTTCGATATGTCATTTCGTTTCTCCGTTCCCCGCGTGAGGGCCGATCCGCCTATCCGACTGCTTAGTCGTGATTTTACCGCATTTTTCCGATTGTGGTTCGGTGGGAATGAAAAATTATACGGCCTACTCGCGCAGCAGGACGTCGCAGTAGTACTTCACCTTCTTGAGCGCCCTCCCGAGCGGCCTCTCGTGGATGTCCTTGCGCAGCGCCATGAACAGCTTGCGCTTCAGGCGGTACGAGTTGAGCGCCCACTTCTTGTCCTTCTTCGGCTTTTCCCCGCCCACCTCGGCGATCTTGTCGAACAGCCGCTCCTTGTCGTAGCCCCACGCGGAGATGTCCTCGGCCGGGATCGGCTCGACGACGCGGCGCGCGATCTCGAGCTTGTGCGCGTCGTTCGCGAGCTCGACCGCCCACGTGCTCACCGACTTGGTCGTCGGCCGCTTCTCGGCGCTCGCCTTCGGATCGCCGTAGCTCTTCACGACGTGGGTGTGCTCCCCGTAGTTCACAGCGCCCTCCTCGTTGGGGAGGCCGAGGAACGCGAAGATCTCGGCCATCTTCGCCTCGGGCTGCTTCACGAGATCCTCGTACTTGATGTGGTAGACGGGCGCCGGCTTCTCGCGGAGGAACTTCGCCATCGCCGGGACGTAGCGCCCCAGGACGTCGTTGAACGCGACCGCCGCGTCGTAGTCGCCCTCGAAGAACGAGCCCGCGAACGACGAGAGAATCGCGAGCGGGTGGCGCGTGAGCACGACGTAGCGCGCCTCCGGGTACACGCGCGAGAGGAACGGCAGCACGAGCGCGTTCGCGGGCGTCTTGTCGAGCATCATCTTCTTGCCGGTCGAGTCGGCCATGCGGCCGTACAGCACGTCGAGGTACGCGCGGCAGGCGTCGAGGTAGTCGTTCTCCTTGCCCGGGAGCTCTTCGACGTACTCGCGGACCGCCTCGGCCGCGTTGATGTGATCGTACGGCGCCTTGTCGACGGTCGCGTAGTAGCCGAGGTGCGCGAGCGGCGTCACGATGTGCGGCTCCGGGTGGGTGGAGATCTGCGAGTGGGAGCCGAGGATCCGCTGCAGCATCGTGGAGCCGGAGCGCGGCGGGCTGATGACGAACACCATTCTCTCTTGCATCGCTTGTACCTCCTCGTGCGCGGCGCGAGCGCCCCGCAAGACGGAATTACACCGAAAACGCGGCGCTGTGCCAGTTCCGGAGGGGAGCGGAGATCCGACCGATCGGTCGGATCCGCCGGATCGGTCGGATCGCCCTGGCACAATATGGCACAGGCACACGCCCGACAGTTTATTATCTATATGATTTTATTACTGTATATGACTTGCTCCGCTCTTGTTCCGACTGGCACACCATGTGCAACACCCCACCCGGATTCGCGAGAAAGGACGGTGTGACATGACGTGTTTCGATATGACGAAAATGCTGGGCATCGCGCTCGTCTTGGTGCTCGCCGCGGCCTGCAACGGGAAGCCGATGCCGTTTTTCGGACAGGGCGACGGGCACAACGACGACGAAGAGAGCTGCGAGTCCGACGCGCACGTCCCGCAGTTCGCGGAGGTGCACATGAGCAACCCCGCGCTGCGCGGCGCGACCGGGTGCGACGAGGTCGTCGACGTGCTGCGGCAGAAGCTGCTCGACCAGATGGTGGCGATGATCGAGTCCAACCGCGCGTACTTCCTCGCGCAGGAGGCGAAGTCGGAAGAGGAGTGCATGGGCTATTCCGACATGGACGCGGACACGGACATGGACGCGGATACGGATGTGGACTCCGACGGGGACTCGGACGGGGACTCGGACGGGGATTCGGACGGCGCCGAGGACTACTCGACGACGAACAACCAAGTGGAGGGCGTCGACGAGCCGGACTTCGTGAAGAACGACGGCAACACCATCTACCTGCTCGCGGACGGTCGGTTCCAGGTCTTCGACGCGTGGCCGGCCCAGGAGTCGCACAGGATCTCGGCCACGGCGATCGAGGGCGAGCCGAAGAAGATGTTCGTGCTCGGGGATCGCGCGGTCGTCTACTCCTCGCTCCCGGCGGTGTGGACCGGCGATCCGGTCTTCGACATGGCTGGGTACTACGGCGGGGAGTGCACGTACGGGTACGACTGCGAGCTGGTAGGTGATGGGCATCCGCTCAAGATCACGGTACTCGACATCTCCGACCTCACGGCGCCGGAGATCGTGCGCGAGATCGACTTCGGGGGCTCGCTCGTCGCCGGGCGCGCCATCGATGGCGCGACGTTCACCATGGTGGTGTTCCCGCAGATGGGCGCGAACGTGTCCTTCGGCGGCGACAACATACCTGTCGAGCTGGAGGGCCATTGGAACGAGTGCGGCCCGGACCTTCCGTTCTCCCAGTGCGAGATCCAGCGGATGTTCGACGCGCTGATCGAGCAGTACGCGGCGGAGATCGCGGCGCTCGAGCCCGAGTCGATCCTGCCGGGTGTCCGGGATCGCCGGCTCGTGGGTGGCGAGTGGATCGAGACGAGCGAGCAGTTCGCCGACTGCGAGAGCTTCTTCGTGAGCGAGTCGGGCGACGGCCTGAACCAGATATCCCTGTTCACCTTCGACCCCGCGCAGGAGGACGACCTCGGCATGACGTCGATTATCGATCGGCCCGGCGCGGTGTATGCCAACGCGACGTCGATGTACGTCGCCTCGCGCCACTACGCGGGCTACGACGACGAATGGTACTTCGACGATCCGGCCGCGACACCCGAGGCGACGACCGTGCACAAGTTCGTGCTCGATCCCGCGGCGCGGACCGCCGAGTACGCCGGCTCCGGCGTGGTGAAGGGACGCGTGCTCAACCAGTTCTCCATGGACGAGCACGACGGCGATCTCCGCATCGCGACAACCACGGGCCACCTGCCGAGCGCGGATACCCACAGCACGGTGAGCGTGCTTGGCGAAACGGACGGATCTCTCGAGCTCGTCGGCCAGGTCGACCACATCGCGCCGTCCGAGGACATCCGCTCCGTGCGGTTCTCGGGCGACCAGGGCTACGTCGTGACGTTCGAGAAGACCGATCCTTTGTTCGTGCTCGACCTCGCGGATCCCACCGCTCCGGCGGTCGTCGGCGAGCTGGTCATCCCCGGTTTCTCCACGTACATGCACCTCATGGGCGCGGACCACCTCCTCACCATCGGCTATGACGCGGACGACATGGGCGACTTCTCGTGGTTCCAGGGCGTGAGGCTCCAGATCTTCGACATCTCCGAGCCCACGAACCCGCTGCTCGACCACGTCGAGGTGATCGGCTCGCGCGGCTCGACCTCGGAGGCGACGACGAACCACCTCGCGTTCAACTACTTCGCGTCGCGCGACCTGCTCGCACTCCCGATGACGATCTGCGAGGGCGGCGACGAAGGGATGTACGGCTACGACATGACGTTCAGCGGCCTGCTCGTCTACAACGTCACCACCGAGGACGGGTTCACGCAGCTCGGTGGCGTGCCCCACGCGGCGCCGACGGCGGGCGACGACTACGAAACAGCGTGCGGTAACTGGTGGACCAACGGGAACTCCGCCGTGAAGCGCAGCGTGTTCATGGAGGACTACGTCTTCTCCATCGCGACGGATCTCGTCAATGTCGCGAGCGTCTCCGCGTTGAGCGACGTGCTCGTCTCCCTGGACCTCACCGCCCCGTAACCCCGGATGATCACGCGCGCCGAGCGGACGCGATCGACCCGACCAGCGCGGCGAGCTTCAGCCCGGCGAACAGGAGGGCGGTCGTCACGAGCCCGTACGCGGGCAGCCACACGACGCCCGTGACGAGCGCGCCGAAAGCCGCGCCGAGGTGATCCGCGGCCTCGATCGGGGCGGCGGACGCCCGCTCGTCCGCGCCGCGCTCGCGCGCGATGACCGCGAGGAACGCCGGGAACGCGGCGCCGGTCGCGGCGCCGGCCACGACGGACCAGACCACGGCGAGCCACGCGCGGGAGAGCGCCGCGCCGAGGATCGGGCCCGTCGCGAGGAGCAGGCCGAGCGCGACGAGATCCGCGGCGACCGCGGCGCGGGCCGTCCCGGATCCCAGCGTGCGGGCGCCTATCGCGGCGCCCGCCGCGAGCCCGGCCATGAACGCGGCGAGGATCCCCGCGAGCGCCGTGTACAGCACTCCCGCCGCGGTCTGGAACGCGTAGAGCACCATGAGCTCGATCGCCATGCCGGCGGCCCCCGTCGTCGCGATGGAGAAGAGCGCGTCGAAGGCGCCGCGCCGCCGCCTGACCGTTGTCGCGATCCGGAGCGCGATCCAGAGCGCGATCGGCAGGGCGAGGAGCGTCCAGCCGAAGCGCCCCGCGAAACCTGTCGCCGTGCCGCCGCTTCGCCCGAGGCCGGAGCCGATCTGCCGCTCCCAGAGCTCGACGCCGGCGAGGTAGGCGTACGGCCGCGCGTCTGTGTTCGCGGGTGCGGCGGTCGCCTCGAGGCGCGCGCGCAACGCCGACGCCCGGCCCGGGTCGAGCAGATCCTTGAACCTTTCGGGGACGAAGCCGCCGGGCGCGTCGATCCGGGATCGGAAGCGCGCGGCGAGGATCTCGGGATCGGCGACGAGGTCGCCCGGTGCCGCGGCGGCCAGGATCGTGGTCTCGGTGCCCGGGACGAGCAGGGTGACCGGGAGCGAGGCCTTGACCGCGCGCCAGGACGAAGCCGCGGCCCGCGCCGCCTCCTCGGCGAGGACGTTGGCGCCGCCCGGCGCGCGGAACGCGGCGACGCCGCCCGGGCGCAGCGCCTTCGCGACCGCGGCGAACAGCTCGCTCGTGTGGTACCGGTTGGCCCGCGCCGTCCGCGGCGGCGGGCTCGCGATCACGACGACGTCGAAGCGCTCCCGCGTCGCCGCGACGAAGCGCCGGCCGTCCCCGCGGACGAGCGCGACGCGCGGGTCCCGGATCGCCCGGCGCGTCTCGGCCGGCCAGAACGGCGCGCATAGGGCGTGCTCGGCGCCGTCGAGGTACGTGAGCACGACGCGGTCGAGGCCGTGGGACAGCGCCGCGCCGAGGCGATCCGTCGGGCCGCCGCCGATCAGTAGCGCGCTCCTGGGGCGCGCGTGCTCGGCCAGCGCGAGGTGCACCTGCACGGGCCGCTCCCAGGGGTCCGGGAACACCTCCGCCGGCCGGCCGTCGACGACGACGGCGTACTGGCCGCCCCGCTCGCCGAGCGCCAGCCTGCCGTACGCGCTCTTCGCGGTCGCCGCGAGCGCGCCCCGGGACGGATCGACGGCGAACCAGCGCGCCGTCATCGCGGCGTCGATCCCGGACGCGGCGCCGGAGGCGAAGGCGGCTGTCGCCGCGAGCGCCGCCGCGAGCGACCCCCAGCGGGGGAGGGACCGATCGGCCGCGATCCCGAACGCGGCGAGCGAGACGGCCCACGCGAGCGCGAGCACCGCGACGTGGGGAAGGCGCGTCGACAGCGCGAGGCTGAACGCGAGGCCGGCGGCGAGCGCGCCCGCCGCCTCGGCGACGTAGATGCGCGTGGCTGGCCGCCTGTCCCCGTCGCGCGCGCCGCGCGCCGCGATCGTGAACGAGAACCCGACGAGGAACGCCGGCGGGACGAACGCCAATGCGAGGATCGCCGCCGCCCACCCTGGATCCGGCGCGCCGCCCGGGGGCACGCCGAGGATCTCCAGGTGGAAGCGCAGCGCGGCGAGCGCGGCGAAGGACGCCGGGCCGGCGACTACGAGCGCGGCGAATGGCCCCGAGCCCCCGATCGGGCGCCTCGACGCGGCGGCGGCGCCGAGCCCCACGCCGCAGAGCCACAGGGCGAACGCGAGCCCGAGCACGAGCTCGTCGCCCGACGACACGGCGAGCGCCTCGCGGACGAGCACGACCTGCGCGAAAGTCGCCCACGCGCCCAGCCCGAACCCGAACGCCGCGAGGCGCCACTTTCCGACGGCGTGCACGGCCCATCCTAGCACAGGGCGGCCGATTGACCGCGGCCGGGTCGCGGGATACCTTCTTGCGGCTGTCATGCACGAAGCGCAGCGCCGCAAATACGGCTCCTACGGCTGGGCCGTCGTCCTGCTCGCCACCGCTGCCGTCAGCATCGGCGGATACGGGATCGTCTACGCGCTCGACAACCCGGGTGGAACCGTCGGCGGGTTCTTCGATCTCGCGTTCCGATCCGCGGGCGCGAGCGCGTTCAGCAACATGCCCGAGGTGATAGCCGGCGTGCTCGGCATCGCGATCACGGTCGTGGCGATCATCGTCGAGCTCGCCTCGAACCGCTACACCTCGCGGATCACCGAGCTGTTCATCGCCTCCCACGTCAACCAGGGCGTGCTCGGCTTCTTCGTCGTCACCTGCCTTCTGTGCGTCTGGACCGCGCTCACGGGGAGGTCCGCCGACGCCGATCCGCACTACGGGAGCCTGGTCGCAACGATCACGATCACGACGTGCCTGCTCATGCTGCTGCCGTACTTTGCGTTCGTCTTCGCGTTCCTGAACCCGCACAACATCATCGACCGCATGGCGGGCGCCGCGCTCGCCGCGATCCGGAGAGCCGGCCGCGGCGGGATCGCCTGCCCACGCCAGCGGCAGCTCGCGGTGCGGAGCGTCGAGCAGCTCGCGGACGTCGCCCTCAACGCGTTCGAGAGCAAGGACAAGGTCATCTGCATGCACGCCGTCGACAGCCTCGGCGGCCTCATGCGCGACTACCTCTCCGTCAAGCGCGCCTTCGGCGGCGCGTTCTTCTCGCTCGACGCGATGATCCGCGAGAACCCGGACTTCGTCTCGATGCAGGACGACGTGTTCGCCGGGATCGAGAGCGGGCGTTTCTGGTTCGAGATGAAGATCCTGCGCCAGTACCAGATGCTCTACGGCGAGACGCTCAACCGGGCGCGGGACATCAACTACCTGATCGCGATCAACACGCGGAAGACCGCCGAGGAGGCGATGGCGCTCGACGAGGCCGAGGTCGTCGCGCTCGCGGTCAAGTTCTTCAACACGTACATGCGGGCGACGATCAACGGGCAGGACGTCCGCACCGCCTACAACGTGCTCAACCAGTATCGGCTCCTCGCCGAGGCCGCGCTGCGCAACGGGCGGGAGGAGATCGCGCTGGAGATCGCGCGGCGGTTCCAGTACTACGGCCAGCTCGGGTTCGGCGCGGGGCTGCGCTTCGTGCTCGAGACGGCGGCGTACGACCTGTGCCGGCTGAACGAGCTCGCGTTCGAGCTCGCGAGCCCCCGGCGCCGCGAGCTGCTCGGGATCTTCCTCGAGGTCGACAAGGAAGCCGAGGAGGGGCACGATCTCGAGGCGTCGCTGCGCGGCGTGCGCAAGGCGCAGGTGAAGCTCGCGACGTTCTACCTCATGCGCGGCGACGAGGCCGCGGCCCGCGTGATCTTCGACGACATGCGCGCCGAGCTCCCGTCGCGCCTCGCGTCGATCCGCGGCGAGCTCGCGGGGATCACGGAGCGCGACTTCTGGGAGATCAGCGATCGCGGGGTCAACTTCGACTATCTCGAGCCCGGCCGCCGAGCTGCGCTCGACGTGTTCTTCGAATGGTTCCGGGCGCCCGAGGGCGCCGCGCAGCCCGCGTCCCGAGACGGGGCCGGGTGAGGAAGGGAGAGCTCGGATGTTCACGATCACGGTCGCGGAGAAGGGTGGAAGCCAGCGCCGCATGGAGTTCGACGAGGACGTCATCACCATCGGCCGGGTCCAGGGCAACCACATCGTGCTGCCCCGCGGCAACGTCTCGAAGCAGCACGCGCGGCTCGAGCACCGCGGCGGCGAGCTCCGCCTCACCGATCTCAACAGCACGAACGGCACGTACATCAACGGGCGGCGGATCACCGAGACCGCGCTCGTCGTGACCGGCGACAAGGTCTACATCGGCGAGTTCATCATCGGGTTCGAGGACGTCTCCGCCGCCGAGGCATCCGCCGCTCGGCCGATCCCGAGCCCGCCCGCCCAGGAGGCCGCGCCCAAGCTGCCCGTGCCGCGCGCCAAGGTCGCGCCCGTGCGGCCGTCGAAGCGCCTCGCCGACGCGACAGTCCCCTCGCCCGTCCCGTCCACCGCCGCCGCGGCCGCGCCGCCGCGGCCCGCGCCGCGGCCCACCGAGGAGCCGGCGGTCTTCTCCTCCGTGGATCCGAGCGCCGCGCACGCCCCGGCGCCGCTGCCGCGCCCGTCGACCACGCCGAGGCCGGCGCCGGCGGCGCCGAAGCCGCAGCCGGCGGCGCCGCAACCGGCGATCCCGGCCCCGGCCACCGACGCCCACGTCGAGCAGCTTCTCGAGGCGCTCGCGCGGCAGGTGAAGCGGATCGAGCTCGGCAAGCTGCCCGCGCGCGTGGACGAGGGCACCGCGGGCAAGGTGCGGATCGTGCTGCGGGAGACGGTCGACGAGCTCGTGAGCCACGGCAAGCTCCCGCCCACGCACGAGACGGAGCGGCTCCTCTCCCGCGCGTTCCGCGCCGCGGTCGACCTCGGCCCGCTCTCGGCGTGGCTCGAGGACGCCGAGGTCAGGGAGATCCGCATCCTGAGCGCGGACACGGTCCTCCTGCGCCGACGCGGCGGCTGGTCGCCCGCCGGCTTCGGGTTCGTGGGAGAGGACGCGCTGGCCGAGGCGCTGCGGTGCCTCGGGTCGGGCGTCCCGGGCCGCGACGAGGGCGGGGTCCCGGGGCTCGTGCGCTACCGCCTCGAGGACGGCGCCATGGTGCTCGCCGCGCTCCCGCCGGTCGCGTCGTCCGGCACCTCGGCGTCGATCTACAAGAACCTCTCGCCGAGGATCCGGGACGCCGCGGGCGCGGTGACCGGCTTCGACGGCGAGATGCGCGCGGCGCTCGAGAAGGCCGTGATCGGAAGGTCGCGGATCGCGGTCGTGGGATCGGCGCTCCCGTACCGCCTCTCCGCGGTCGCGGACGTCGTGCGGCTCATCCCGGCGACCGAGGTGATCGTCGGCGTCGAGGACATCCCGCTGCTCGGCTTCGGCGGCCCGCGCCGCGTCGGGCTCGCCGCGCACGGGCTGCGCAAGGGCGAGCTCCGCGCCGCGGGGCTGGGGTCGCTCCTTCCCCGCGCCGTGGATCTCAGCCCGGAGTGGATCGCCGCCTGCGGCGCGTGGTGGGACGACGTGCCCGAGCTGATCGCGTGCGCCGCCGGGCGCAAGGGGTTCGTCGCCGAGCTGCCGCTCACCGCCGAGCGCGCGCTGGACCACGAGCTCGCCTCCGGGCTCGCGGCGGCCGGGATCGCGGCGTGGCCGGAGCAGGCCGCGAGGCTCCTCGTGTCCGCGTTCGACATCATCGCGGTGGCGGACGTGTCCGCCGCCGGCGAGCCGATCGTGACGAAGCTGATCCGGCCCGGCCTCGCGGGCACGGAGTGGGCGCCGAAGGTCTTCTGTGAGCGCGCCGGCTAGCGCGCGCGAAGGAGGTCCACACGATGTGCATTCATCGCCACGTGATCTTCGGGTTCGTTCTCGCCGCGGCGGCCGCACTTGCCGCGGCGGCGGCCGCGCAGACCGACGCGCAGCCGCTGCCCGAGGGGCTGTTCTCGGCGGAGCCGACCACGCGCGTCGCCGCGATCGCCGAGGTCGAGGCGCAGCGCCACGCGAGCGCCGCGGACAAGCTCGCCTCCATGGCGCGCTCGGACGCCGTCGCCGAGGTGCGCGAGGCCGCGTGCCGCGCGCTCGGGACGCTCATGGCGACCGCGCACGCCGAGCTCCTCCAGTTCGTCGCCACGGGCGACGCCAACGACGCGGTCCGCGCGGCGGCCGCGCGGGCGCTGCGGCAGATCCGCGGCGAGCCCGAGCCGATCGCGAAGCCGTTCCTCCCCCCGGCGCCGGACGCGGCGGCGCCTGCGGCGGAGGTCGACGACGCGCACAAGTCGCCCGAGCTCGTGAAGCCCGAGGAGGAGGAGATCCAGACCCTGCACTTCGCCTTCGGGTTCGGCTCCATGGGCGGCTACGGCCTCGCGGCGATCAACATGCGCGGCCGGATCCCGGTGCCCGCGAGGTACCTCCCCTGGATCGGCCTCGAGATCGGCGGCGGCTGGAGCCCGCCCCAGGTCTACGTCATCGTCTCCGGGCTCATGGATCCGGTGACCGCCGACGACGCGCGGTGGAAGCTGATCTCCGGCGGCGCGGCGGTTCTGTTCTACCTGCACCGAAACCACTACATTCCGCTCCGCGGCGGGTTCGACATGGGCCAGGGCCCGTACGGGCAGATCGGCTACGGCTTCGAGATGCTGAACGCCGAGGGGTTCTTCTCGTGGGGCCTGGAGCTCGGCCTGCACGTTCATTTCGCGTCCGACAAGTTCGCGCGGGAGATCGTCGATCCGGAGGACTATTCGGACGGCAACGGTCCCGACATCTGGGTCGTGGCGCCGTTCGTGCGCTTCGTGCTGCACTTCTATCTGATCTGATCTTT
The DNA here is from genome assembly GCA_023229365.1 of Pseudomonadota bacterium. NCBI lineage: Bacteria > Pseudomonadati > Pseudomonadota > Pseudomonadota bacterium. Next base: position 15,010 of record JALNZK010000106.1, read on the forward strand.
GGCGCCGCCCGGCCGGCGGCGTTTGGGACATCCTGATAATCTGGTAATGTCCACTAGTAGCGCGGAAGTCGCTTCAGACGAGGTGAGTCATGACAAAGGCATTCTTTTCGGTTTTCATTTCATCATTCGCGTTCCTCGCGATCGCCCTCTGCGCCGGGTGCGACGGCGGATCGTCCTCGGCGACCGACGGCGGGGCCGACGGCGGCGACGCGGACACGGACACGGACGCGGACACGGACGCGGACACGGACTCGGACGCGGAGTTCAACCCCGAGGACCCGGGGATCAACCTGACGCTCCTGATAGGCTCGGTCTACATGATGAACACGCCCATCGAGCTCGCGACCGGCATCCTGTGGACCACGGCGCGAGAGGACTTCGAGGAGGCCGAGTCCGCGGAGATCCCGCTCGACACGTGCGTCGTGCAGGCAGAGGAGACGCCGGTGCCCGAGTGCGACGGCCCCGAGGACTGCGCGCCGGAGCAGGAGTGCCTGCCCGAGCAGGACGACAGCGGGAACCCGATCCCGGGCACCGAGTCGTGCGTCACGCCGCGGGAGCCCATGGATCTCGGGCCGTTCACGGTCGACGGGTTCGCGACCGGGCCCGTCACGATGGCCTACAACGCGGGCCAGAGCGGCGCGTACACGCCGGACGGCGCGGGCGACGGCACGCTGGCGACCGGGACGATCGCGTACGACGTGACCTACACGATCTCCGGCGACGGCGGGGGCGTCTCGGATCTCGGCGCGTACGACGGCGAGCTGTACGTGGCGCCGCAGTTCGCGCTGACCTCGCCGCCGCTCGTGGAGATGGCGATGGAGGGGATGTACGGCATCGAGGCGAGCATGACGGCGGCGCTCCCGCTCGCGTGGGCGGGCTCGAACCCGGACGGCGATCTCACGATCACGATCTCGGGCGGCCAGAGCGACGGCACGTCGGTCGTGTGCCGCGTGGCCGACGACGGCGCGTTCACCATCCCGGCCGACATGATGGCCGAGTCCGGCCTCGGCGCGATCGCGTTCATCAACATGCTCACCATCGACCGCCGCGGCGTCGGATCGGCCTCCGGCGAGGGGCTCACCTTCGGCGCCGTCGAGGCGATCCAGACGACCCTCCTGAACATCATCAAGGTGGAGTAGCCAGGAGACGAACCCGCCGCTTCGCTCCGCGGCCGGCGGAGCCGAACCCCTTGGTACTCTTACGAAGTTTGTGTTAGTACAGGTCATTCCAAACGAGAGGGAGGATATCGTGACCAAGAATCATTCCGGATCATTTGCCCGTTTCGTCGCGCCGGCGCTCGTGGCGCTCGTCGTTTTCGGTTGCAGCAGCGAGCCGCAGCAGCTGCCCCAGCTGCCCCAGCCGGTGATCGCGCAGCCGGTCGTCCCGCAGCCGGTGATCGCGCAGCCGATCGTCCCGCAGCCGGTCGTCGTGGCCCCGCCGCCCGAGACCCCGCTCGTCCCGATCGAGGAGCCGGTGGCGGAGACGACCACGACCGGCAAGGGGACCGGGGGGGGCGTCGACAAGGCGATCTCCGGGCCGGCGACGACCGGTGACGAGCTGGTCGGCAACTACATGTGCCAGATCACCTCGAAGGAGTTCCCGTTCGGCCTGAACCCGCCGGCGAGCGGGTGCCGCATCTACAAGGCCGGCGACGGCAGCCTCCGGATCGGGTCGGTGGGGCGCCAGGCCGGGATCTCCGGCACCATCAGCGATCCCAAGGCGGCGGGGTTCCACGTGGTCGGCACGTACAACCTGTCGCCCGTCAAGCTCGACATCAAGGCGCGCATGCTCCGCAAGGGCGCGGGCAAGTTCAGCGGCGCGGGTCGCGGCGTCCTGAACGGGGACAAGGCGAACAAGATCAGCTACACATTGACCATGACGCAGCAGTAACGTTCGCCGGCGCAGCGCAGGGGAGGACGGAAAATGACGAAAGACGAGCGGCGCGACAAACGGATCCCCGTCGGGCTCAAGGTGCGGTTCAAGAGCGCGACGATCGCCGAGTTCATCGAGCACTACTCGCGCGATCTGAGCCGCGGCGGCATCTTCATCCGCACGGACAGCCCGATGCCGATCGGCACGCTGATCAAGTTCGACATCTGCTTGAAGGACGAGAAGTCGCTCATCCAGGGAGTGGGCAGGGTCGTCTGGCGACGCGACGAGAACGTCAGCGAAGAAGCCCCGGCCGGGATGGGGATCAAGTTCATCAAGCTCGACGAGTCGAGCCGCGCGAACCTCGACGTCATGATGGGGGACTCGCAGCAGGGCGAAGGGAAGCCGCCGGGCGAGCCGCCTATCATCGTCGAGACCCAAGGCGAAACCGACGACGAAGGCGGGGGACCGCCGCAGCCGATCGCGCCGGTCCGTCCGCAGGCGATGCCCAAGGGCGCGAAGCGCACGATGATCGGCATGGGGCCGAGCTCGAAGGGAGCGTCCGGGGCGCCGGCGGCGCCGACCGACACGGACGAGGCCGACGCCGCAGAGGGAGACGGCGCGCCGGCGGCGGCACCTGCCGGCGGGTTCCTCGCGGACATCTCCAGCGCCATCGACACCGCGCTGGGCTCCAGCGACTCGAGCCCGCCGACGGACGCCGCGGTGCCCGCCGAGGCCGAGGAGAAGGAGGCTGCCGCGACGGAGGCGCCCGCAGCGGACGATAAAGACGACGCGCCGGCGGCGGCCGAGAAGGAGCCGTCACCCGCCGAGGCCGAGGAGAAGGAGGCTGCCGCGGCGGTCGCGGCGCCGGCGCCGGCGCCGGCCAAGGCGGAGGTGAAGGAGACCCCGAAGCCGGCCGAGCCCCGCAAGGAGGCGAAGCCCGCGGAAAAACCGGCCGAGCCGGCCGCGGTCCGCATCGGCGCCGACACGAAGGAGCGGCGCGGCGTGCCGCCGATCGTCTGGCTGCTCCTCCTCGCCGGCGCGGCCGGCGCGATCTACTACTTCGGGTTCTACGCGCCGGAGCAGGAAGGGAACGGGGAGGTGGCGCAGGGAGATGCCACCGCCGAGCCGCCGAAAAAGGAGCCGCCGAAAGAGGAGCCGCCGAAAGAGGAGCCGCCGAAGCCGGAGCCGCCGAAGCCGATGGCGAAGATCGAGATCGCGACGACGCCTGCCGGCGCCTCCGTCACGATCGACGGCGCGGCGCGCGACGGCGTGACCCCGCTCGTGATCGACGGCCTGACCCCGCAGCAGGAGATCGCGATCGAGGCGCGGCTGTTCGGCTACGCGCCCTTGGCCCAGAAGGCCGTGCCGGGCGAGGGCGAGCCTTTGAAGGTCGAGATGAAGCTCGCCCCGGCCAAGGTCGATCTCGAGTTCAAGAGCACGCCGCCGGGCGCCGGGGTGAAGTCGGGCGACAAGTGGCTGTGCAAGACGCCGAGGGTGATCTCGCAGAAGGGGATGACCTCGGATCTGGCGTACACGATGTCGAAGCCCGGATATCAGGACGTGTCGGGCAGCGTGTCGCAGTCCGACTTCACCTTCGCGGACGGCGCGTACAAGGCGGTCGTCGAGGCGACCCTCGTCAAGGTGGAGAAGCCTGCCGAGCCGAAGGCCGAGCCGAAGGCCGAGCCGAAGCCGGAGCCGAAGGCCGAGCCGAAGGCCGAGCCGAAGGCCGAGCCGAAGGCCGAGCCGAAGCCGGAGCCGCCGAAGAAGACCGGCGACATC
>JALNZK010000107.1:0-3652 GCA_023229365.1 Pseudomonadota bacterium
GTAGTCCGCGAACTTCTTCTCGCCCCGCGTTTGCAGCTTGCCCCGGACGATCACCCGCCCGGCGGTCAGCGTGTACGAGCGCCGGATCTGCGCCTTGTCCCAGCCCGCCCCTTCGAGCGCCGGGGTGAGGTAGCGCAGGCAGATGTCCTCTTCGGAGAGCTTCTTCTTGTCTTCCTGCATCGGTCCGCCCCCTCCGAGCTCACGACATTCCGACCCTAACGCCCGCGCAGGCCATTCCCTGTCCTGCCTCACGCCCGCCGGTCGTCTTCTGGTCCTCAGGATTATCGGTCAAACCGTATGATCGTACAACGACCGATGCGCCCGTTCGTTAAAGGCCGCGCCTTGCCATCGACCGGCGCTGGCGGCCGGTAGTAGACGACATCGTTTCATGGTAACCGGAGGGAACGTACGACGGAGGGGAACGTGCGATCCAAACCTCAGGGGTTCACGATCGGGCTGGACAAGCGCGGCAGCTCGCGGACGGTCGAGGAGATCCTCTCGATCCTGCGGGCTCTGGAGGACGTCCCGTACGGCGGGTTCCAGCGGTTCCGCGAGGCGCACGGCGTCACCAAGGAGAACATAAAATGGTGGCGCCGGTCGGTGCGCAAGGGTCGCCTGGGAGGGCGGGCGCTCACGAAGGAGGAGCTCGCCGGCATCCCGCGAAGCGGCGCCGAGGCGTTTCGCGTGCGGCCGGCTCGGCCGACGGCGGATCCGGAAGACCAACGGATCGACCTCGTCCAGGGCTTGCTGTTCCGGCTCGAGGCGATCCGCGCCGAAGCGCTCGGAGAGCCGCTGGAAGGGCAGTACCGGGTGCTCGCCGCGCTCGAGGAGCAGGGACCTTTGCCGATCGGCGTGCTGACCCGGCTCGTGGACCTCGGGCAGAGCACCATGTCCGAAAAGGCCGATAGGTTCGCCGCGCGGGGACTCCTGATCAAGCGGCGGAGCACCGAGAACGAGCGGATAGTCTACGTCGAGCTGACCTCGCAGGGGCGGCGAGAGCTCGCCAAGATCCGCCGGCGCCTCGCGCGGGTGTACGAGGGACTGAACGAACGACTCTCCACCGCCGACCGCACGGCGTTCGCGATCTCCCTGCGGCGGCTCGTGGAGCTGTTGCGATCCGTCGCGGGCTGAGCGTCAGCCGCCGGATTGTCGGCCAAACCCCGCGGCGGCGGGATCCTACTTCACGGGCGGCGACACGATCCCCTTGCGCTGCGCGCGCTGGCAGCCGGTCTCGACGCCGGTGGGCTTGCCGTTCATCTTGAGCACCTTGACCTCGACGCGGCGGTTCTCCTCCCAGTCCTCCTCCTCGTGGCCGAGCTTGATGGGGCAGTACTCGCCGTAGCCCATGGAGCGCAGCCGCTTCGCCTCCACGCCCTTCTTGATCATGTAGCGCTTGACCGCCGCCGCGCGCTTCGTCGTGAGGTTCAGGTTGTACCGCTCGTTGCCGCGCTCGTCCGCGTGCCCCTGGATCTCGATGAGGTTGATCTGCGGGTAGCTCTTGATCGTCGAGGCCACGGCGTCGAGGATCTCGAACGACTCCTTCTTGATCTTGTCGGAGTTGTACTCGAAGTAGACCTTCTTCAGGGTCTTGATCACGCCGTCGGTCACGATGACGTCGCCCTCGTCCGGGCAGCCGTCCTCGTCCTCCCGGCCGTTGTACGTCTCGGGCTTCTCCGGGCACTTGTCCTTCGAGTTGATGATGCGATCCATGTCCTTGTCGCCGTCCGGGTCGAGCGCCTCCTCGGGGCAGCCGTCCTCGTCCCGATCCTTGTCCATGTCCTCCGGCACGAGCGGGCAGGAGTCCTCGGTGTCGGGGATGCCGTCCTTGTCGTTGTCCGGATCCGGGCAGCCGTCCGAGTCCTCGAAGCTGTCGCGATCCTCCTTGTCGTCCGGGCAGCCGTCCTCCGCGTCCGGGATGCCGTCGCCGTCGCGATCGGGCATGGAGGGCTCGAACGCGAAGCCGAGGAAGACGCGGTGCTCCACGCTCTGGAAGCCGTAGCCCGAGTCGGTGGCGCCGAGCGGGATGCCGTGGGCGTAGCCGGCCATCAGGTACGAGTTCTCCTCGACGTAGACCTTGAAGCCGCCGTTCACCTCGAGGGAGGTGTAGCCGCCCTCGTCGAACCTGGTCGCGAGCTGGCTCATGTAGATCTCGAGCACGAAGTCCATCAGATCCGGCCACAGCACGAAGCTCTGGCCGACGCCGGCCAGGAGCATCGGCCCGTAGTCGAAGAGGTTCGTGGCCGCGCCGTCCCAGTTCAGGTAGTTTCGCTCCTCGTAGCCGAACGTGTAGCGCGCGCCGACGTTCAGCGCGGCGCGGTACCAGCGCGCGGGCTCGACGTCGACGATCAGCTTGCCGCCCAGGGTGCCCCCGCCGGGGTCTCCGGTGAGCTGCTCGCTGTAGCCCGTCGGCGCCGCGTACTCGGCGAGGAGGCCGACGCCGATGAGGTGCAGGTTGGCGCGCGTGATGTGCATCTTGGCGTGGATGGACAGGTCGCCGAACTTGCCGGGGCTCGACCAGCCGCGGCGGTCGTTGCCGTCGGCCGGATCGGTCTCGTACATGTCACCGGCCGGGATGATGAGCGGCAGGTTGAGGCCGACCGCCAGGCGATCGAACAGGCCGAGGTTGATCGCGAGCTGGGTCGTGATGTACCTATTGACCGTCGTGTTGTCGTAGGCGTCGGTGCCGTCCTGCTCCACCGCCACCCACTGGTTGAAGGCGAAGTCGAGCATCAGGCTCAAAGAGACCGAGAGGTGCGGCAGCACCGGCGTGGAGTCGATGGTGAAGTGGCCCTTGGTGTCGACCGCCGGCCGGAACAGCCGCGTGTCCATGCCTTGGTCCTTCTGGACGAGGTCCCTGGCCTCGGAGCCCAGCGGAAACGCCAGGACGCATCCGGCGAGTGCGATGATGCTCAGTCTGCGGACGGCGTGGGTCATCGTGTTCCCCCCTCGTTTCTCCTATAATGTCTGTTTACCATTTCCGATACAACATGTGTGATAGGTGTCACGGTGTGATAGTAGGGTTTCGGAAAGGGGTGCACATGAGAAATGCGACATGCCTGGCGGTTGCGTTGGCCCTCTCGGCGGGCGGGCTCGGCGCCGCCGCCGACCCGGAGTCGGACGCGCGCGCGGCGTTCCAGGACGGCGTGAAGAGCTTCGACGCCGGGCGCTACCAGGAGGCGGTGGACGCGTTCCGCGAGGCCGACCGGCTGAGCCCTTCGTGGAGGATCTTCTACAACATCGGCCAGTGCGAGGCGGCGCTCAAGCGCTACGGCGACGCGCTCGACGCGTTCGACAAGTACCTCGCCGAGGGCGGCGACGAGATCCCCTCCGAACGGGAGGCCGAGGTGCTCGCGGAGGTCGCGCGGCTCCGGCTCAAGGTGGGCACGGTCGAGGTGAGCGGCCCGCCCGGGATCGCGGTGGTCATCGACGGAAACGATCGCGGCGTGACCCCGATCGACGCGGGAATCCGCGTGACGGGCGGCGCGCCGCACCGGCTGAAGCTCGTACGCGGGGAGGCCGTGCTGCTGGAGCGGGAGTTCAAGGTGGGCAACGGTCAGCAGATCACCGTGGAGGCCCCCGGCGAGTCCTCCGGCGAATCGGAGGCGAGCGAGGAGCCGGCGGTCGCGCCCGCGGACGAGCCGGCTCCCGAGGA
>JALNZK010000107.1:3662-18231 GCA_023229365.1 Pseudomonadota bacterium
GAAGAAGGTCTCCCCCGTGCTCGTCTCCGGGATCGTCATCGGGGCGGTCGGCGTCGGCATGCTCGCCGTCGGCGGCGGCTTCTACGGCAAGGGCAAGGGCGACTATGACGATTACAAGGCGGCCGCGGCGCGGCCGGATGAGGACGAGTACACGAGGCTGAAGAACGACGTGCTGCCCGTGGACAACGCGATGATCGTGACCGGGTTCGTCGCCGGCGGCGTGTTGACCGCGCTCGGCGCGGTGCTGCTGATCGTCGATCTCACGCGAAGGGACGAAGATCCTGCCGCGGTGGCGTTTTCGCCGGCGCCGGGAGGCGTCGCGCTGAGCTTCTAGCTCGGCCGACTCGAGGAGGAACGGATGACCATCGTTTTCAGGGCGTTGTGCCTCGTCGGCGGCTTGAGCCTCGCGGGGTGCTTCGATATCGGCGCCGTGGATCTCCGCGATCCGGATGCGTCCGACACGGATGCGGACACGGACACGGACACGGACGTGGACACGGACACCGACACCGACACCGACACCGATACGGACTCGGACTCGGACACGGATACGGATACGGATACGGACGAGTGCGTCTCCCACTCCTACCAGGCGTGCGGGGACGGCGGGGACGTGCACTGGTTCGACTCGTGCGACGCGGAGGAGGAGGTCGCCGAGGACTGCCCGGACGTGAACGGGATCTGCGTGGAGACCTCGGCGACGACCGCGGCGTGCGACTGCGAGGTCGGCTGGGACTTCGAGACCGGCTGCACGACGTGCGAGGGCGGCTACCACGGCATGGAGTGCGCCGACCTGTGCGCCTTCCGCGTGGACGGTTCGGTCGACTCGTCCGGCGACGGAGCGAACTGGTCCGCGGCGTTCCAGACGGTGCAGGAGGGGATCGACGCCGCCCGGAGCCAGATCATCGCCGAGGCCGATATCGATAGGTGCGAGGTCTGGGTGCGCGAGGGCGTCTACTGCGTCCGCGTGACCGCGGAGACCGACACCGTGCAGCTCGAGCCCGGCGTGCTCGTCTACGGCGGCTTCGACGGCACCGAGGCGCTGCGCGACGAGCGCGACTTCGCGCTGAACGAAACCGTGCTGAGCGGGCACGGCGCGACCGAACCGACCCTCTCCGTGTCCCATGTGGTCACCGGCGCGGACGACGCGCGGCTCGACGGCTTCACGATCCGGGACGGCAGCGCCGGCAACGCCATGTACGGCGACGACGGCGGCGGCATGATCGTCTCGGGCGTCTCCCCGACCGTGGCGAACTGCGTGTTCCGCGGCAACAGCGCGAACCGGGACATGGAGATGGACGGCGGGGGAGGCGGCGCGATCTTCGTCGACTCCGGCGCCCCCCGGATCGTCGACTGCCTCTTCGAGTCCAACGTCGGGAACATGGGCGGCGCCATCTCCACGGAGGGCGTGAGCGCTCCGGAGATCGTGGGCTGCGTGTTCAAGTGGAACAGCGCCGCGGGCGGGTTCGGCGGCGCGATCCACTCGGACTACCAGGGATCGGTCGCGGTCCGCGACAGCGTCTTCTTCCAGAACGACGCGAGCGAGGGCGGCGCGATCTCGGTCGGCGCCGGCGGCGACGCGACGGTCGAGGGCAGCGTGTTCGTCGAGAACGAAGGGATGGGCGGCGGCGGCATCGGCGTCTGGGGCACCTCGTCGGTCTCGGTCTCGGGCTGCGAGTTCGTCGGCAACACGTCCGAGTGGGCCGGCGGCGGGCTGCGCTGCAGCGAGAACGGCACGTGCGAGATCGTCGACTCGGTGTTCACGGCCAACGCCTGCACGGACAGGGGCGGCGCCGTACAGGTCGGATCGAACGCGTCCTCCGCCGCGAGCGCGGCGATCGCGAGCTGCGTGTTCGCGGGCAACACGGCTCTGGTCGGCGGCGCCGGCCTCGAGGTGCGCGCGGCGACGACCGGCGCGGACGTGACGAACTGCACCTTCTACGGCAACACGACCCCGGGCGACGGCGCCGCGATCGACAACAACGACGACGCCATGCTGGTCGTCGCGAACTGCATCGCGTGGGGCAACGCCGGGACCGGGGACCAGATCGCGCAGGCGTCGACCAGCATGACCTACTCCGACCTGGAGGGCTTCGGCTCGCCGGGGGTCGACGGCAACATCGCCGAGAACCCGGGGTTCGAGGTCCCGGATCCGGAGACCGGGACGTGGTCGGGGTCCGTCTTCGACGAGGCGCACATGCAGACCGAGCTCACCGTTTCGACCGCGACGTGGACCCCGGGGGAGCTCGCCGGCCTCTTCCTGCAACCCGACGTCGGCGTCGATCGCCTCTACCGGATCGCCTTCAATTCCGCGAATTCGATCGTCGTCTGGGGAGATCTCGTGACGATGTTGGGGGATGTCAGCGGCATGCAGTTCCAGCTGCGCGACCTCCGGCTGGGCGCCTCGTCGCCGTGCGTCGACGCGGCGAACGGCACCCCGGCGCCGGACGCGGACATCCTCGGCAACCCGCGGGTCGACGATCCGGGCGTCGCCAACACCGGCACCGGCAGCCCGGTCTACGCCGACATGGGCGCGTACGAGCGCCAGCCGTAGGCCGCGCCTCTCAGTCCCGCATCTTCCGGACGAACTCCTGGACCGCGCGGTCGTCGAACCTGAACACGCTCTCGGTGACGCCCGCGACCTTCTTCACGACGAGCCGCGCGACGAACCCGATCCTCTCGAAGTCGAGCTCCCCGCCGAAGAGGCCGGACGCGGTCGCGTGGTTCCTGAGCCGCTCGGGGAACGCATCCGCGAGCTGCTTCGCGGCCACCTCCCCCTCGTACATGCAGCACAGGTACAGGCCGAGGCGCTTCCCGAGGAGCTCGGCCGACCGCTTCTCGCAGTACGCGCGCACCCGCCTCTGCACGCTGCCCGCCTGGATCGATCCGCCGACGATCACCGCGTCGAACGGCCCGGGATCCGGGTCACCGTCCTCCTTGAGATCGACGAGGGTGACCTCGCCGCCCATGAGATCCCGCAGCGCCTCTGCCGCCTTGCGCGCGCAGCCGTAGCGGGTCGCGTACGCGATGAGCGTCTTCATCTCGGCTCCCTCAAGTGATGTCGTGCATGGCGCCGTCCTCGAGCTTGAGCCTCCGCGGCATGCGCGCGGCGAGCGACGGGTTGTGGGTCACGAGCAGCATCGTCGTGCCGTAGCGCTCGTTCATCTGGACGAACAGCTCGTGGATCCCCTCGGCCGTCTCGGCGTCCAGGTTGCCGGTCGGCTCGTCGGCGAGGAGCAGCGCCGGCCTGAGGACGAGCGCCCGGGCGAGCGCGACGCGCTGCTGCTCTCCGCCGGACAGCTCGCCAGGCTTGTGCGTCAGCCGCTCCGAGAGGCCCACCTCGTCGAGGATCTGGCGCGCCGCCGTGTCGAGCTCGCCCCGGTCCATCCCCTGGATGAAGCCCGGCATCATCGTGTTCTCGAGCGCGGTGAACTCGGGGAGGAGGTGGTGGAACTGGAACACGAAGCCGATGGTGCGGTTCCTGAACTCGGAGAGGGTGCGCGAGCTGAAGCGCGTCACGTCCATCCCGCGGTACAGGATCGAGCCGTCCGTCGGCCGGTCGAGGGTCCCGACCACGTGCAGGAACGTCGACTTGCCCGCGCCCGAGGCGCCGACCACGGCGCACATCTCGCCCTGGCGCACGGTCAGATCCAGGCCGCGCAACACTTGGATGCGGTTCCCGCGGTGCAGGAACTCCTTGTGCAGCCCCCGGACGTCGAGGAGGCTCTCGCCCACTTCATGCATTCTTCAAGCCCTCCACCGGGCGCAGGCCCGCGGCCACGTGGGTCGGGTAGAGCGTCGCGAGCTGCGTGATCGCGAACGACGCGACTCCGACGAAAAGGAACTCGAGGCCGGACATCTCCACGGGCAGCTTGTCGATGTACCAGACCTCCTGCGGGATCGGGAGGCCGAAGACCTTCAGGGACTGACACAGCGCGGCGCCGCTCAGAAGCCCGCACGCCGTACCGACGAGCCCTATCAGGAAGCCCTCGAACCAGAACAGCCTCCGCACTGCGCCCGCCGTCGTGCCGAGCGTCATGAGCATGGAGATCTCCGATCCCTTCTTCAGCACGAGCATGGACAGGGTGGAGATGATGCAGAACGAGGCGACGAGGATCGCCATCCCCAGGAAGATGATCATCACGATCTTCTCGAGCTGGAGCGCCGAGAAGAGGCTCGCGTTGATCTCCTGCCACGGCCGCACGCGCTGCGCGCCGCCCAGCGCCCCCGCGATCCGGGCGGCGACGACGTCGGCGCGATCGGCGTCCGCGACGGCGACGTGGATCTCCGAGATGCGATCCCCCTTGCGGAGGAACTTCTGGGCGGCCTCGAGGGAGGTGTACGCGTACAGGCTGTCGAACTCGTACATCCCGGAGAAGAAGACGCCGGCGACGCGGAACGGGCGGCTCTTGGGGATGGGGCCCGTGGGGCCGATGTCGCCGAGCGGGGAGATGACGTTGACCTCGTCGCCGAGGTAGAGGCGCAGGGCGTCCGCGAGCTCGCGGCCGACGACCACCGTCGCCAGCACCCGCTGCTTGGGGCTCGCGGCCGGCGCCGAGAACGCGTCGCGCGAAGGCGCGGGGGAGGGCGCCCCGGCGTCCTCCGCGCCGGCGTCCCCGGGCGGCGCCTTCTTGTCGGCGAGCGGCTTGATCCCGAAGAGGCGCGCGCGCCTTGCGCGGACCTCCTCGAAGAGGGCCTGCGGATCGTCGATGTACTCGATCTTGCCGGTGTCGAGCCTCCGCAACGCCGGGCTCACGCCGCCGAACGTCTTCGTGTCGATCCCGAGGATCAGGATGCCGTGGTTGTTCGTGCGGGCGTTCATCATCGCCTCGCCCTTGACGACGGGCGTCGCCGCGATCACGCCCTCGACCCCGCGGACGTCCTGGAGCACGCGGCGCCAGTCGCCTCGCCCGGACCCGGAGGCGTCGCCGAGGTCGCCGCCGATGTCGTCGACGACGACGTGGGCGTTCGTGCTGATGATCTTCTGCTTCAGGTCGTTGGAGAACCCTCCCATGACGGACAAGACGGTCGTGAGCGTGCACGACGACGCGGAGACGCCGATGACCGCGAGCACCGGGATGACGGTGACCGCGCCCCGCTTGACGCCGCGCACGTGGCGCACGGCGACGAAGCCGTAGTGCCTGAGCTTCCCGGCCAGGAGATCCAGCGCCTGCACCAAGGCGAACCACAGGCTCACGGTGATCGACATCCAGCCGACGAGCATCACGACGATGTAGACGACTATGGCCAGGACGTTCACGGCTCAGCCCTCTGCCGTCGCGAGCAGGTAGGCGCGGACGAAGCGCTCGAGCTCGCCGTCCAGCACCGCGTCGACGTTCCCAGTCTCCTCGCCGGTGCGGGTGTCCTTGACGAGCCTGTACGGCGCGAGCACGTACGACCGGATCTGGGAGCCCCACGCGATCTCCTTCTTGTCGGCGTTGCGCGCGTCGGCCTCCTTGCGGCGGTTCTCGAGCTCCCGCTCGTACAGCCGGCCCCGCAGCACCTTGAGCGCCTGCGCGCGGTTCTTGTGCTGCGATCGCTCGTTCTGGCACTGCACGACGAGGCCGGTCGGCAGGTGCGTGATGCGCACCGCGGAGTCGGTCTTGTTCACGTGCTGGCCGCCGTGCCCGCCGGCCCGGTAGGTGTCGATGCGGAGATCCTCGTCGCGGATGTCGATCTCGATGTTCTCGTCGATCTCGGGGATGACGTCGATCGCGGCGAAGGACGTGTGCCGGCGCGCCTGGGCGTCGAACGGCGACATGCGGACGAGCCTGTGGATGCCCCTCTCGGACTTGAGGTAGCCGAAGGCGAACTCGCCGACCACGTTGATCATGGCGCTCTTGATGCCGCCCTCGTCGTTCTCCTGGATCTCGACGACATGCACGTCGTACCCCTTCTTCTCGGCGTACCGCGAGATCATGCGGAGCAGCATCTCGGCCCAGTCGGCGGAGTCGACGCCGCCCGCGCCCGGCGAGAAGGAGACAAACGCGCTCATCGCGTCGACGGGATCGCCGAGCAGCCTCGTCGTCTCCATCGAGTCCACGCGCTCCGTCAGCTTGTCGAGCTGGGCGCGCAGATCGTCGAGGAGCGAGGTGTCCGACTCCGCCTCGGCGAGGGAGACGAGATCCTTGAACTCGGCGAGCTCCCGCTCGGCCCCGACCAGCTCGGACACGACCTTCTGCAGACGGGAGCGCTCCTTGAGCACTTCCTGCGCGGTTTCGTTGTCGTTCCAGAAATCGCTGGCCGCTGCCTTGAGGTTCAGCTCTTCGATCCGGGCGAGCTTCTTGTCGACGTCAAAGATGCCTCCGCAGCCCGGCGAGCTTCGTCTCCATGGCAGGGACGCGTTCTTTCAGATCCTCGAACATGCCACTCACTACAAGGATGAATGCCAAAAGTCAATTCGGCTCCCGCGGATAGACGGGTCCCGGAGATGTCCGGGACCGGGGAGAGGTGGGTCTGCGTGTTTGAGCTGTCGAGCGGCGATGACCAGGTGAGATGCGGGCACCACCTTTCGACAATTTGGATATTTGGGCAGATTGCAGGAACCGTGCCAATCCTCGAGCAGAAGCGCCGCGCTCGGCTCGTTTCGAAATCCTGGACGGCGGGCGTCCGCGCGGCGATGATGGCTGGGTTTGACGGGTTTGCGCGCGGGAGGTGACGCCGGATCGATGTTTCAATGGCGGACAATAATTTCACCGTTCGCGGTATCGGTTTTTCACGAATGAGATCGAATATTTCGTGGATGCTATTCGCGGTTGCGGTGTCGACCTGGGCGGCGTGCGGTTGCCCCGGTCCGAGCCCGACCACCGTGGAGCCCGGGGCTGAAGGGGAGGGGGCGGTCGACGGCGACGCCGGAGCCGCCGCGGGCGCGGACGCGGGTCCGTCACCCGGAAAGGATCCCGTCGCCGCGGGGCGCGCGCTCGAGGCGAGGGACGCGGCCGAGGCCCGCCGCCGGTTCGGCCCCGCGGGGAGCGCCGAGGCGACGGACTACCTCGCCGCCCGGATCGCGGAGGCGAGCGGGGATCCCGCCGAGGCGGCCCGGCTCTACGAGAAGGTCGTCGCCGCGGGCGGCCCGCTCGCGGCCAGGGGGCGCGACGGGTTGATCCGCGCCTACGGCGGGAGCGACGATCACGCGGCGGCCGAGGCGGGGCTCGCGGGAATCCTCGGCGAATCCGCCGGAGCGCTCGGCGCGTCTGACCGTCGCGCGGCAGCGGCGAGCCGCGGGCGTCACCTCCTGGCGCTCGGCCGGGCAAAGGACGCCGTCGCGGCGTTCGAGATCGCGGTTCCGGCCGAGGCGGCTCCCGGGAGGCTGACGCTCGAGCTCGCGCGGGCGTGCGCTGCGGCCGGTGACGCGAAGCGCGCGATCTCCCTCCTGCGTCCGCTCGCGGAGGACGCGGCCGCCGCATCGACCATGCGGGAAGCCGCCGCGCAGCCCGAGGAGCTCGACGCGGCGCCCGAGCTCGACGCAGCCCGGCGCCTCGCCCGGGCTCGCCGCCTGATCGAGCTGCGCGCCTTCGACGACGCGGCCGAGGCGGTCGCGGAGCTCGCGGTGTCGAAGAACGCCAAGATCGCGGCCGAGGCGCGTTGGCTCGAGGCGGTCCAGCTCTACGAGCGGCGGCGCCGTTACGCGGAGGCGATCGCGGCGCTCGACGTCGTGATCGAGAAGGGCGGGGCGAGGAAGACCGAGGCGCGCTGGCTCAGGGCGTCGGCGCTCGCGCGGGACGACCGCGAGCCCGAGGCGATCGACGCGTATCGCGATCTGCGCAAGCGGGAGAAGCAGCCGGCCCGCGCCGCGGAGGCGCTGTTCCTCGCGAGCCGGCTGGCGTTCTTCATCGGCCGTCACGGGGAGGCGCTCGAGGGGATGGAGCGGCTCGTGGGGAAGGCCGAGCCGAGGAAGAAGGCGAAGGCGAAGGCGAACGCGAAGGCGAAGGCGGAGACGAGTCGGCTGTCGGAAGACACGGCGCTCGAGGCGCACTTCATTGCCGGCCTCTGCGCCCTGCTCGAGAAGAAGGCCGCGGTCGCCGCCGCGCACCTCGAGGCCGCCTCCGAGGGAGAGGAGAACGCCGAGGCGCTCCTGCGGAACCGGTACTGGCTCGCGGTCGCGCGATCGGCCACGGCGCCCGAGAAGGGGGCAGCGCTGCTCGCCCGGATCTGCGCCGCCGACCCGACGACATGGTACGCCGCGCTCGCGCGGGCGCGCCTCGAAGCGAGCGGGAAGGACGCGACCCCCTGCGCGCTCGCCCCGATCCCCGCGGAGGCCTCCTCGCCGGAGGCAGAGCAGCCGACGCTGGACGCGCTGTCGGCGCCGGCCGCCCTCCTCGCGAGCGTCGGGTTGTACCGGGAGGCCGCGGAGGAGCTCCACGACGCCGAGGAGAAGGCGCGCCCGGCGGCCGCCGCGGACGCGTTCATCCGGCACTACCTCGCGCTCGACGCCCCGTGGTACGCGATCCGCAGGGCGAGCCGCGCGCTCCCGTGGCCGCCGGGGGCGGCAGACGCCGGCCGGGCCCGCGCCGCGTACCCGTCGCCGTTCGCGGACGAGGTGCGAGCGCTCGAACGCGCGCACGGCCTGCCGCGCTCGCTCCTGTACGCCGTCGCCCGCAAGGAGAGCCTTTTCGATCCGGGCGCGGTCTCCCGTTCCGGAGCGCTCGGCATGATGCAGATGATGCCCGCGACCTACGAGGCGAACAGGAAGCGCGCCGGCCTGCCGCCGCTTCCCGAGGGCGCGCTGCCGGGACCGCACGAGTCGCTCGTCGCCGCGTCGTTCGAGCTCGAGGCGTTGTCGAAGCGGTTCGAGGGCTCGCTGCCGCTCGTGGTCATGGCGTACAACGGGGGCGCGGCGGCGGTCGCGCACTGGGTCGAGCGGGCGGGCGATCTGCCGATGGACGTATTCGTGGAGAAGGCCGGGTTCGTCGAGACGCGCAACTACGTGCGCCGCGTCTACCAGAACCTCGTGCGATATAGGCTGCTCGAGGGCGTAGAACCGCCTATGATACCGGAGTCGACCCCCGGAAGGAGGACGCCATGACCGACTCGAACCCCTACTCGCCGCCCGCCGATCTCGGGGCCAGCGGACCGTCGGCGCAGCTCCCGCCGGGGCCCGGGAGCCCGTCGCCGAACGCCGTGGATCAGCTGCGGCGGACGCGCCCCTGGACGATGTTCCTCTCGATCCTCGGGTTCATCGGCGGCGGCCTCATGGCGTTCGCGTCCCTGTTCATGATGATCGGCGCGGCGTCGGGGGAGATGGTGAACGAGGACGAGGCCCCGGCGCTGTTCGCGGCGGGGGTGCTCTACGTGATCCTCACCACGGTGTACCTGCTCGTGTCGATCCTCCTGTTCAAATACGGCCGAGCGATAGGCTTCCTCGTGCAGTTCAACCGCAACCAGGAGCTCGAGGAGGCGCTCGGGGCGCAGCGCAAGATCTGGAAGGCGATGGGGATCATCGCGATCGTCATGATGGGGCTCGTCGTGGTCGCCATGTTCGTCGGGATGGGGATCGCGATCGCCGAGGGGGTGTGAGGCACCGCTTGTCCGCTTGTCCCCCTCGTTCTTTCACTACAAGATCTCCCGCCAGTCCGGAGACGCCGCGAACGCCGCGCGGATGAGCCCGACGTGCGAGTACGCCTGCGGGAAGTTGCCCCACATGAGGCCGGTCTTCGGATCGACGTCCTCGGCGACGAGGCCGAGCGGCGGCAGGCGGGAGATGATCAGCTCGAGCGTGGTGCGCGCCTCGCTGCCCCGGCCGATCGCCGCGAGCGCCTCGACGAGCCAGAACGTGCAGATGACGAAGGCGTTTGTGGTGTCGCCGATGTCGTCCTCCGCGTAACGGCGCAGCCAACCGCCGTTGTCGAGCCCGTCCCGGATCACGTCGACCGTGGCGGAGCCGCGGGGATCGGACGGGTCGAAGAAGCGCAGCGTCGCGGTCTGCAGCACGGATGCGTCCAGCCCCGCGCCGCCGTACGACGCGGCGAGCGCGCCGAGCTCGGTGTTCCACGCGTTCGACAGGATGTCCGCCTTCAGCTTCTCGGCCGCCTCCCTGAAGCGCCGCTCCGTGGGGAGCCCGAAGCGCGCCGCGACCCCGGCCATTCGGCCCGCCGCCGCCCAGCACATCAGCGCCGAGAACGTCTGCGGCTTCGAGTCGCGCCGGTACTCCCAGATGCCCGCGTCGGGCTGCCCGGCGACGGCGATCGCCTTTTCGGCGAGTCGGGAAAACAGCGTCGACGCCGCGTGCGTCTGATCCTCGCGGAACCGCTCGTCCAGGAACAGCGGCGAGAGTGCGAGCACGAGCTCGCCGAAGATGTCGTTCTGCTGGTGCGTGTGCGCCCCGTTCCCGATGCGCACCGGGCCGCTCTTCTGGTAGCCCGGCCAGCCCTCGAGAACGCTCTCCTCGAGATCGGAGCGCCCGTCGACGCGGTACAGCGGCGCGAGATCGAGGTCGGGCGCCCCCGACGCCACGTTGAGCAGGAAATGCATGAACTGCTCCCGCTCCTCGTAGCAGCCGAGCTCGCGGAACGCGTCGATGGCGTAGTACGCGTCGCGCATCCAGCAGTACCGGTAGTCCCAGTTCCGGCCGGTTCCGGGCGCTTCGGGCAAAGAAGTGGTCGTCGCCGCGATGATCGCGCCGGTGTCCTCGAAGCAGTGGAGCTTGAGGGCGAGCGCCGAGCGGATCACCTGCGCCTGGTACATGGGCGGCACGTGGCACCGCTTCACCCAGAGCTGCCAGTACCGGATCGTCTCCCTGCGAAACCGCTCGCACAATGGCTCGAGCGGCTCCTCGACCGGTGCGCCCCAGGAGAAGATGATGTGCTTTTTCGCCGTGAGCGCAAAAGGAAGGCCGTTCAGGTACGACAGCGGCACGTCGGTCGTGAGACGGAGCTCCGCGTCGAACCCGCCGTACGACACATGGTTGGAGCCCTGCTCGATTTCCGGACGTCGACTCGACCACCCCATTCGCGGATCGCATGCAATGCGGATCCGCGGCGTGCCCTCGAGCGGTTCGACGATCCGCACGATTTTTTTCGGCCGGAACGACCTGTCGAACAGCTCGAAGCGCGGGGCGAAGTCGAGGATGCGGAACGATCCATCCGGCGTGTCGAACCGCGTCTCGAGGACGTTCGTGTTGTCGAGATATCGCTGCGTGCCGACCGTCCCGTCCGCGGGGCCGACGAGGAACTCGCCGCCGCCCTCCTCGTCGAGCAGGCTCGCGAACACCGGCTCCGAGTCGAACCTCGGCAGGCAGCACCAGACGACGGCGCCGCGGCGATCCACCAGCGCCGCGAACTGGCAGTTCCCGATGAGCCCCAGATCTTCGAGTCGCATATCAGAACCTTACGCAACCGCGGCGGCGAGCGCAAACGTCCGAGCGAATATTGTCCTGGAGGCGGTTTCGTTTGGCCATCTGCGGTTCGGACGTTATGTTTGACGAGGAATGGGAAGACTCGTCACGGTATCGAATCGCCTCCCGGTCACCTTCCGGAGCGACGCCGAGGGCGGCTTTACGCTCGTGCAGAGCACCGGCGGGCTCGCGACCGGCCTCAGCGGGCCGCACGGCGACATGGGCGGACTGTGGATCGGGTGGCCGGGCGATCTCGACGGGCTGCCCGCCCCGCAGCGTGTCGCGCTCGATGACGCGCTCGCCGCGATGCGGACGGTGCCGGTGTCGCTGACCGCGGAGGAGGTCGAGGGGTTCTACGCCGGCTTCTCCAACGGCGTGCTGTGGCCGCTCTTCCACTACCTCCTCGAGCGCCTCCCGTACCACTCGAGGGACTGGGACGCGTACCGACACGTGAACGAGAAGTATGCGGATGCCGTTTGCGCGAGCTACGCCCGCGGTGACGTCGTGTGGGTGCACGACTACCACCTCATGCTCGTCCCCGCGCTGGTGCGCGCCCGGATCCCGAACGCGCGAATCGGGTTCTTCCTGCACATCCCGTTCCCTGCCGCCGACGTTTTTCGGATCGTTCCCTGGCGGAACGAGCTGCTCCGCGGCCTCCTCGGCGCGGACCTGATAGGTTTCCACACGAGCGCCTACGCGCACAACTTCGCCGCCTCGCTGGTGAGCCTCATCGGCATCGTGCCGGACATCGATCGCGTGCGTCTCGGCGATCGCACCCTCCGCTACGGCGTCTTTCCGATGGGCATCGACGCGCGGTTCTTCTCCGAGGCGGCCGCGGACCCCGATGTCGTCGAACAGGCGCGTGCGATGCGGCGCGAGAACAACGCACAGCACCTCCTGTTCGGCATAGATCGATTGGACTACACGAAGGGAATCCCGCGGCGCCTGATGGCGATCGAGCGGCTCCTCGAGATGCGGCCGGAGCTCGTCGGAAAGATTCGCTTCGTCCAGGTCGCCGTGCCTTCCCGAGAGGACATCGCCGGTTACGACACGTTCGTCGGCAAGGTCCACCAGATGGTAGGCCGGATCAACGGCATCTACTCGACTCCCGTGTCGGCGCCGGTCCATTTCATCCACAAGGGGTTCTCGCAGCGCGAGCTCGTCGCCATGTACCTCGCGGCGGACGTGATGGTCGTCACGCCGCTCCGCGATGGGATGAACCTCGTCGCCAAGGAGTTCGTCGCCTCGCGCGTGGACGAGGACGGCGTCCTCGTGCTCAGCGAGCTCGCCGGCGCGGCCGCGGAGATGGGCGAGGCGGTGATCGTGAATCCCTACGACATCGACGCCGTCGCCCGGGCGCTGGCCGACGCGCTCGAGATGCCTCGCGTCAACCGGCAGAAGCGGATGCGCGCGCTGCGCGAGAGGGTGATCCGCTTCGACGTGCACAGGTGGGCGACTTCGTTCATCGCGTCCTTGAACGAGGTGACATCGGAGGGCGGACGAGATTCCATGGCTCCCCAACCTCCTGATGCCGACGACCGCATTCTGGAGGCCCTAGGCCCCGCGCACGGGCTCGTCGTGGTTCTCGATTACGATGGAACGCTCGTGCCGTTCGGCAGCCGACCGGAGCTCGCCGAACCGGACAGGGAGCTGCTCGATCTGCTCTACGATCTCTGCGAGCGCGCGGACCTCTCCGTCCACATCGTCAGCGGGCGCAAGAGGGAGACGCTCGCCGAGTGGTTCGACGACTCGGACATCGGGCTCCATTCTGGCGGATGGAAACGCAATCTCGAGGTGGACGCGAGTTGGAAAGGGCGCGTGCGCCCCATCCTGGAGCGGGCCACGGACCGGCTCTCCGGCTCCTTCATCGAGGAGAAGAGCGCCTCGCTCGCGTGGCATTTCCGACTCTGCGACACCGAGCATGCGGCTTGGCAATCCCGCGAGCTCCAGCTGCACCTCACGCAGGCGCTCAGCAACGTCCCGGTCTCCATCCTCTTGGGCGACAAGGTGATCGAGATCCAGCCCCACGGAGTCGACAAGGGCCGCGTCGTACGGACGCTGCGACAGGAACATCCGAGCGCGGCGTTCCTCGCGTTGGGCGACGACGAGACGGACGAGTCGATGTTCGAGGCGCTCCCGGACGACGGCATCGCGGTGCACGTCGGCCCGAAGTCGAGCCGCGCGCCCTACCGCTTGCCGGATCACAAGGCGGCCCGCGCTCTCCTGCGACGGCTCCTCACTTGAACGCCGCTTCTTTCGACCTTGGCATAGTTCCGGAAATCGCCGACGGACCACTTGTCCGGCGAGAATCGTGCGTTACTTTCTTAGTACGTCCTCCCCAACAGCGAGCTGGATACAAGGGCACATGTCGTCCTGGGAGGACGTCCGGCGGCGAGGGGGGATCGGCGTCCTCCGGGTTTGACACGCCCGCGTCCCCGTCTTACGAATGTTCCCCCATGAGCGCTTCTTCTCCAATCGCCGACGTCGTCGTCGTCCTCGCCGCGGGGATGGGGACCCGGCTGAAGTCCGATCAGGGACCGCCCAAGCCGCTCGTCCCGCTCGGCGGGAGGCCGCTCGTCCTGCGCGTCCTCGACAGGTTCGCGGAGGCCGGCGTGCGCGAGGCGATCGTCGTCCTCGGGCACCGCGCCGACGAGGTGCGGGGCGGGATCGAGGGCGGCGCCCCGGCCATCCCGGTGACGTTCGCCTTGAACCCGCGCTACCGGATGAGCAACGGCCTCTCGGTGCTCGCGGCGAGCGAGGCCGTCGGCGCCCGGCCGTTCTTCCTGTCGATGTCCGACCACGTGTTCGAGCCGTCGCTGATCCGCGGGCTGGGCTCGGCAGCGCTCCCGGAGGACGGCCTCGTGCTCGCCGTGGACCGCAAGCTCGACAGGATCTTCGACGAGGATGACGCGACCAAGGTGCGCACCGAGGGCGGGTGCATCGTCGAGATACACAAGGAGCTCGCGGCGTTCGACGCCGTGGACACCGGCCTGTTCGCCTGCACGCCGGCGCTGTTCTCAGCCATCCGCGAGGCCGCCGCGCGGCGCCCGGACGGCGACTGCTCGCTATCGGACGGCGTCAAGGCGCTCGCGGCGGGTGGCCGCGCCCTGGTGCACGACATCGGGGACGGCTGGTGGCAGGACGTCGACACGCCCGAGGCGATGGCGCACGCCGCCCTGCGGATGGCGGAGATGGAGGGACGACGATGAGGATGGAGCTCGTCTGGGCGGTCGCGGT
>JALNZK010000108.1 GCA_023229365.1 Pseudomonadota bacterium
GCCCTGGAGCGACGCGCCGGCCGACCGGCTCGCGAGGCGGAGCACCCCCTCGAAGGCCGGGCAGTCCGGCGTGCCGAGCCCGAAGTCGGCCATCGACTCTTCGAAGCGGCCCGCGTCCGCGGCGCCGAGCGCGGCCAGGTAGTCGGCGCGGTGGAAGGCGCCGATCTCCTCGAGGGAGGCCGACCCGGCCCGGACGACCTCGTGCCAGGGCTGCCCGATCACGCCCTCCCGCTCGAGGATCTCGCGCAGCAGCCGCTCGCGCTCCGGGCGGAACGGGTGGCCGACGGGATAGGTGAGCCCCTCGAGATCGCTGAAGTCGAACAGAACCGCGCGCCGCATGCTCCCCCCCAAAGCCCCCCTCTTCAATTCGGATGATGGATGACGAGCGGCTGCGTGTGCACGGCGATCCACGCCTCGGGTCGCCCCTTCAGCGCGGCCATCATGCACCGCACGCACAGCGCCGCGTCGTCGACCACGGCCATCGCGAGATCCGGGCACTGCTCGCAGAAGATCGGCGGCGGCCCGAAGCTCAATTCCTCCAGCTCGATTCCGGCCCCGCGCCTCTTCCCGCCGCGCGCCATCGTGCTTCCTGTCAGCCGTAGTTCTCCACGGCGTACTGGTACCCCCGGTCGAAGGCCTTGAGGTTGAGCGTCTCCGTGCCCTGGGGCACCGAGTCGATCACGGCCTTGCGCATCGCGTCCATGCCGACGACCTTCGTCGCGCCGGCGATGAAGCCCGTCATGATCATGTTGAACACGATGCGGCGCTTGAACTCCTCGTCCGCGATGCGCGTGGCGGGGATCCCGAACGCCTTGACGCCCTTGGGGAGCCGCGCGTCGGGCTTCACGAGCTCGCCCTCGTGGACGAGCATCGCGCCCTCCTTCATCTCCTCGACGAACTTGTCGTACGCGGACTGGCTCATCGCGACGAAGATGTCCGAGCGCCGGACGTACGGGAAGGCGATCTCTTCGTCCGCGACCATCACCTGCGCGGAGCACTCGCTGCCGCGCGCCTCCGGGCCGAACGACTGGACGAGCGTGGCGAAGCGGTCCTCGAAGATCGACGCGGCCTTGCCGATGATCATGCCGGCCATGATCACGCCCTGCCCGCCGAGCCCACAGATCCGGATGTCGTGCTTGCTCATTTGGTTCCCTCGTACGGTACGTAGGCGTCCTTGAGGACCGCCTTCATCCTCGCGTCGTACTCCTCCCGGAGCGACGGCCGCTGGCGCTCGACGAACTCGCCGACGACGATCTCGCTCTGGAAGCACAAGCCGACGCCGGCCGTGTTGGCGCCGTTCTGGATGATCGACTTCTCCTTGTAGTACTTGAGCGTCTCCACCCCGTCGCCGAGCCGGTTGCGGCGCTGGTAGAGCGTCGGGCACGGCGCGAGCACCTCGATGAAGGTGAACCCCTTCATCGCCAACGCCTTGGTCATGGTGCGCACGAGCTGGCGCACGTGGAACACCGTCCAGCGCGCGACGAAGTTGGCGCCGCAGGCGTCCGCGAGGTTCGGGAGGTTGAAGGCCGCCTCGTAGTTGCCGTACGGCATCGTGCTCGCGATGGCGGTCTGCGGTGTGGTCGGCGTGACCTGGCCGCCGGTCATGCCGTACGTGAGGTTGTTCACGCAGATCACCGTCATGTCGACGTTGCGCCGCGCCGCGTGGATGAAGTGGTTGCCGCCGATGGCGGTCAGGTCGCCGTCGCCCGAGTACACGACGACCTTCGAGGTGGGCCGCGACAGCGACAGGCCGGTGGCGAACGGGATCGCCCGGCCGTGCGTCGTGTGGAACGAGTCGACGTTCACGTAACCCGCGACGCGGCCCGTGCAGCCGATGCCCGACACGACGTGGAGGTGCTCGTAGTCGATGCCCGTCTTCTCGATGGCGCGGGCGAAGCAGTTGACCGACGTGCCGATGCCGCACCCCGGGCACCAGATGTGCGGGATCCGCTCGGTGCGGAGGAGCTTCTCGACCGGGTTGACGTACGCCTCGCTCATCGCAGCACCTCCTGGATCTTCGCGACGATCGCCTCCGGCTCTACGATGGCGCCGCCCGCCTGCCCGACGAGGTGCACCGGCACCTTGCCCGCGACCGCGCGCTCCACCTCGTGGACCATCTGGCCGAGGTTCATCTCGGCGACGATGATGTTCTTTGTGCTCGCCGCGATGTCGCGCATGAGCCGGTCGTTGAACGGCCAGAGCGTCACGAGCTTGACGAGCCCGGCCTTGACCCCCTGCCGCCGGGCGAGATCCACGGCGTACGCGGCGACGCGCGCCGTGATCCCGTACGCGACGATCGTCACGTCCGAGCCCTCGACGTTCGTCGCCTCGTGGATCGTCAGCTCCTCGACGTGGTCGAGCACCTTCGAGCACAGGCGCCGGATCAGCTTGTCCTGGGCCGCCGCGTTCATCGCCGGGTAGCCGCGCTCGTCGTGCGTGAGCCCCGTCGTGTGGATCCTGTGCCCCATGCCGGCGCGCACCATCTCGGGCTGATCGCCGCCGTAGATCTCGTACGGCCTGTACTCGCCGGGCTTGCGCGTCGTGAGCCTGCGCTCGGCGACCTCGATCTGGTCCGCCGGCGGGATCTTCACCTTCCCGAGCATGTGCCCAACGGTCTCGTCCATCATGAAGAACACCGGGCACCTGAACTTCTCGGCCAGGTTGAAGCAGGTCACGGCGTGGTCGAAGCACTCCTGCGGGGAGCTCGGGGACAGCGCGATCACCTCGTAGTCACCGTGCGATCCCCAGCGCACCTGCATGACGTCCTGCTGCGCCGGCAGCGTCGGCAGGCCGGTCGACGGCCCGGCGCGCTGCACGTCCACGAACACCGACGGGCACTCGGTCATGGCGGCCAGGCCGACGTGCTCCATCATGAGCGACAGGCCCGGCCCGGAGGTCACGGTCATCGCCTTCATCCCGGCCCACACCGCGCCCTGGAAGCAGATGGAGGACGCGATCTCGTCCTCCATCTGGATGAACATCCCGCCCACCCTGGGGAACCGCTTCGCGAGGTGCTCGACGACCTCGGTCGACGGGGTGATGGGGTAGCCCGCGACGAAGCGGCAGCCGGCGGCCAGCGCTCCCTCGGCGCACGCCTCGTTGCCGTCTATGAAGTGCATTCCCGTCGCGACGACCGCTGGATCGGCTTTCATCGCTCACTCTCCCTTCTTCTCGCGGCCGAGGCGGACGCCGAAGATCGCGAAGTCCGGGCAGTAGAGCCCGCAGAGATCGCAGCCGTTGCACTTCTCGGGGTGGGCGAGCTCCGGCAGGCGGTAGCCCTTGTAGTTCAGGCGCGTCCCGAGCGCCAGCGCGTGCGTCGGACAGAACTCGATGCAGTAGGAGCAGCCCTTGCAGCGGGCCTCCGTGAGGATCACCTTGCCCTTCGGCCCCTTCTCTGAGCCTTCGGAATCGGTCGCAGTCGCCATGGGAGCATCTCCTTTTCGGCCCTTTCGGGTCGGCCGGTCGACGAGCCACATTTAGCATGTGGGACCGCGACGTCAAGCCGAGTCGGGGCGGCGGAAATCACGCGAGAAAATCGTTTCTTTGGGCACGTCGTGGGGATAGTCTGCGCGGTGAGTTTCCATCCTCAAGGAGCGCTTGCCATGCAGGACAGATTCCTCGAGCTGATTCGAAGGGCCGCGTGCGAGCTCCCATCGGACGTGCTCGCCGCCATCCGCCGCGGCCGCGACGCGGAGCGGAAGGAGAGCCTGGGCCGATCCGCGCTCGACGACGTGCTGAAGAACTGCGCGCTCGCCGCCGCGACGTCCCGCCCGATCTGCCAGGATACCGGGATGAACAACTGGTACGTGTTCCACCCGCGCACGGTGAGCCAGCTCGAGATCGAGCGCGCGATCCTGGGCGCGACCCGCCGCGCGACGAAGCTCGGCTACCTGCGGCCGAACGCGGTCGACCCGCTCACCGGGATGAACTCCGGCGACAACACCGGCCGCGGCGCGCCGGTCGTCCACTGCCACGAGTGGAAGCTCAGGGGCGTGGCGGCCGATCTGCTGCTCAAGGGCGGCGGCAGCGAGAACGTCTCGGCGCAGCTGTCGCTCCCGAACGCCGAGATCAAGGCCGGGCGCGATCTCGAGGGCGTCCGCCGCGCCGTGATCGAGGCGGTCTTCCAGGCGCAGGGCAAGGGCTGCGGCCCGGGGATCATCGGCGTGGGCGTGGGCGGCGATCGGGCGAGCAGCCTCGCCGAGGCCAAGGAGCAACTCTTCCGGCTGCTCGGCGACGCGAACCCGGAGCCCGAGCTCGCCGCGCTCGAGGCGCGCCTGCTCGAGGACTGCAACCGGCTCGGCATCGGACCCATGGGGTTCGGCGGCCGGACGACGGTGCTCGGCGTGAAGATCGGCACGCGGCACAGGCTGCCGGCCTCGTTCTTCGTGTCGATCGCCTACATGTGCTGGGCGTGCCGACGCGCCAGCGTCGTCGTCAACGGCGATCGCGCCGTCTACTCGCAGGTCTCGCAGATCGCGAAGAGGTACCGGCTGCCGGCGAACGCCTCCCGGCGGGCGAAGGAGAGGTAGCGCCATGATCCGCATCGATCTTCCCGTGTCCGAGAAGGAGATCCGGAAGCTGAAGGTCGGCGACGAGGTGTCGATCCACGGCGTGATGGTGACGGCGCGCGACGCGGCGCACAAGCTGTTCATCGAGCAGTGGCCCGAGTTCGTCGCCCCGCTGCTCGCGGGCGGCGCCATCTACCACTGCGGCCCGGTCATGATCCGCGACGGCAAGCTGTGGAAGGCGGTCGCCGCCGGCCCGACGACCTCGATCCGCGAGGAGCCGTACGAGGCGGCGGTGATGGAGCACTACAAGGTGCGGATCATCGTCGGCAAGGGCGGGATGGGGCCCTCGACGCTCGCGGCGTGCAAGAAGGTGGGCGCGGTCTACGTGCACGCCATCGGCGGCGCGGCGCAGCTGATCGCCAACGCGATCGTGCGGACCAAGGACGTGCACCTGCTCGCGGAGCTCGGCGTCCCCGAGGCGCTGTGGGTCTACGAGGTCGCGGGGTTCAAGGGCGTCGTCACGATGGACGCCGAGGGCCGCAGCCTGCACAAGGACGTCCTTGCCGAGACCAAGGTGAACCGCGACAAGCTGCTCGGGCTCGCGCCGAACCCGGCGTGAGCGCGGAGCTCCCGAGACACCGTCGCGCGGAGCCGAGGCCCGGGCCGCGGCTGGTGACTTGAGTGACAACCGCGCCGGACGCCACTATCATGTCTTTGGAACACGGGAGGACCGCGTCATGACATACAAAGTCGGGGTCATCATCGAGAAGGACGACGAGGGCTACTACGCCTACTGCCCGGAGCTCGACGGCTGCCAGACGCAGGGCGATACGCTGGAGGAGGTGCTCGCCAACATCCGCGAGGCGGTGGCCCTCTACCTCGAGACGCTCCCGGAGGACGAGCGCAACACCTGCCTCAGCCGCGAGATCCTGACCTCGAGCCTCGAGGTCGACGTTGCCTAAGGTCCCACGGCTCACAGCGCAGGAGGCCGAGACCATGCTGCTCGCCGCCGGGTTCACCCTTGCGCGCAGCCGCGGCAGCCACCGGATCTACATGCGCGGCGAACAGCGGATCGTCGTGCCGTTCCACCCAGGCAGGACGCTCCATCCGAAAATCGTGAAGCAGGTAATTCGGGCGATCGAAGGCGACTGACCCTTTTTCTACGTTGGCGTCCACCCAGGCTCCGCGCGGAGCCCGGCGAGCAGCCTCTTCTTGCCGTCCTCAGCCAGCCAGCTCGCGGCGACAGCGTTCTCGACGAGCTTGCGGATCTCCTCGAACGTGAAGCCGTGGACGCGGACCAGCTCGCGGTACTCGTGGGCGAGCGACGTCTGGAACATCGCCGGATCGTCGGTGTTGACCGTGACGAGCAGCCCGCGATCGAAGAAATCGCGAACCGGGTGCGCCGCGAGATCGGGCACCACTCGGGTGCGGACGTTGGAGATCGGGCACATCTCGAGGGGGATCCGCCGCGCCTCGAGCTCCGCGACGAGCCGCTGATCCTCGGCCGCGCGGGTGGCGTGACCGACTCGATCGACGCGCAGCACCTCGACGGCGCCCCGCACGCTCCCTGGCCCCGCCGCCTCGCCGGCGTGGGCGCTCGTCCGGAAGCCCAGCTCCCGAACGCGCTCGAACACCTCGGCGAACGGTCCGGGCGGGAACTCGTGCTCGCTACCGCCGATGCCGATGCCGATGACGCCGAGGCCGCGCACCTCCGCGACCTCTTCGAGCGCCCGCGCCGCCCGAACGGGCCCGAAGTCGCGCACGAGATCCGCGACGAGCCGCAGCTCGATCCCGTCGACCCGGTCTAGCCCGGCGCGGACCGCCGC
Organism: Pseudomonadota bacterium; assembly: GCA_023229365.1. Lineage (NCBI taxonomy): Bacteria > Pseudomonadati > Pseudomonadota > Pseudomonadota bacterium. The sequence continues at coordinate 6,335 of JALNZK010000108.1, forward strand.
CGTGATCTCGCCGACCTCGAAACCGCGCTTCGCGAAGTCGGGCGGCGAGTAGAACGCCTCCGCGTAGAGGACGTGCTGGGCGCGCAGATCCCGGGCGACCGCCTCGGCGACGAACGCGAAGTCGTCGAGCTCGCGCAGGAGGCCGTTCTTCCAGACCCAGACGTCGATGAAGTGCGGGAAGTCGCGGTAGCGGAAGCGCTCGCGCAGGGCGCCGACGTCGGCCGCGTCGCGTTCGCCGTACTTGCGCGCCAGCTCGGCGAGCGCCGGCAGCGGGATCGCGCCCTCGAGGTGCACGTGGAGCTCCACCTTTGGGACGGCGTCGAACCAGTCTGCGCTATGGGTCGCCATGGGTCTCCGCGGCTGGTACCTCGCCTATCCCTTCTTCGTACGCGCCAGCACCGCCTCCAGCGTCTTCGCGTCGAGCGCGTCCTGCTTGCGCCCGGTGCTCCGCTTGTTGGCGATCAGCAGAGGGAGCGACAGGACATCCAGGGCGACGCCGCGGTACGTCGTCGCGATCCGCTGCGCCCACGCCTCGTCGAACTCCACGCCGTCGACCCGGGTGATGAGGTCGATCCGATTCGGCTCGATGCCGAGCTGAACGACCTTACCCGCCACGGCGAAGTCGCCGACGGTCAATCCGGTGCTCGAGAATCCGAACTCCGCGAGCGCCTCGAGCAGACGCGCCGCGTTCGCGCGCTCTGGCCGTACCCAGAAGTCGATGTCCTTCGTGAAGCGGGGCACGCCGTGGAACGCGAGCGCGTGGCCGCCGACGAGCAGGTACTCAACGCGCTTGCGGTTCAAGCACTCGATGAACTCGACGAAGTCGCTGCTCAGGCTCATGTCTCAGCTCGAGGTAGGCGCGGACACAGTCGGCCACGGCGTCGAGCCGCTCCTCCGGTGTCAGCGACAACCAGTAGTCCAGGTCCGCCGCGGCGGCGTCCTCGTGGGACTCGAACGTGCGGACGGTCAGCGCGCGGCGCGGCCCGGATGGGTTCTGTTCCGCCATGCGGGGATCATACCATCTCGGGCCGGTCGCACCAACGCAACAAGCTCTTCCTACAGCAGCTTCGCGAGGGTCTTGCCGATGTCGGCCGGGGTGGGGCTGACCGCGACGCCCGCGGCCTCGAGGGCGGCGATCTTCTCCGCCGCCGTGCCCTTCCCTCCCGCGATGATGGCGCCCGCGTGGCCCATGCGCTTGCCGGGGGGCGCGGTCGCGCCGGCCACGAACGCGGCGACCGGTTTCTTCATGTGCTCCCGGATGAACGCCGCGGCCCGCTCCTCCGCGCTGCCGCCGATCTCGCCTATCATGATCACGCCGTCCGTGTCCGGGTCAGCCTCGAACAGCTCCAGCAGATCCTTGAAGTCGAGCCCGCCGACCGGATCGCCGCCGATGCCGATGCAGGTCGACTGCCCGAGCCCGAGCGCCGTGAGCTGGCCGATCGCCTCGTACGTCAGCGTGCCCGAGCGCGAGATGACGCCGATCCGGCCCGGCCGCGTCACGCGGTGCGGCGTGATGCCGAGCTTCTGCGTCACCGGCGGTGCGATGATGCCCGGGCAGTTCGGGCCGACGAGCATGACGCCGAGCGGATCGATGAAGGTCCGCACCTTGATCATGTCGATGGTCGGGATCCCCTCCGTGATGCACACGACGAGCGGCACCCCCGCGGCCGCGGCCTCCATCACGGAGTCGGCGGCGAACGCGGCCGGCACGAAGACGACCGACGCGTCGGCGCCGGTCTTCTTCACCGCGTCCTCGACCGTGTCGAACACGGGGACCAAGTCCTCGAACTTCTGGCCGCCCTTGCCCGGCGTCACGCCGGCGACGACCTTCGTCCCCGCGTCGAGCATCTGCTTGGTGTGGAAGGCGCCGGCGCCGCCGGTGATGCCCTGGATGAGCACGCGCGTTTCCTTGTTCACGAGTATCGTCATCGCGCACCTCCCTGCCCGCGCGCGAGGGAGACCGCGAGCTTCGCGCCCTCGCCCATCTCCTTGGCGGTGTGGATCTGCAGCCCCGACTTCGCGAGGATGTCGCGCCCGATCTCCACGTTGGTCCCCTCGAGCCGCACGACGAGCGGCACCTTGATCCCCATCTCCTTCGCGGCCCCGACCACGCCCTCCGCGAGCACGTCGCAGCGCAGGATGCCGCCGAAGATGTTGACGAAGATCGACCTCACCCGGCTGTCCGAGAGGATGATCTTGAACGCCTTCTTCACGGTCTCGGCGTCCGCGCCGCCGCCGACGTCCAGGAAGTTCGCGGGCTCGCCGCCCTCGTGCTTGATGATGTCCATCGTCGCCATGGCGAGGCCGGCGCCGTTCACGCAGCAGCCGATGTCGCCGTCCATTCCGACGTAGGAGAACCCGAGCGCAGCGGCCTCGGCCTCGACGGGGTTCTCCTCGGTCGCGTCGCGCAGCTCCTCGTGCGCCTTCTGCCGGAACTTCGCGTTGTCGTCGAAGCTCACCTTGCCGTCGAGGGCGATCACCTCGCCGCCCTGGGTGACGACGAGCGGGTTCACCTCGACGAGCGACGCGTCCTCCTTGACGAACATCGTCGCCAGCTTCTGCATCACGGCCGCGGCCGCGCCCGCCGTCTTGCCCTCGAGCCCGAGCCCGTACGCGAGGCCGCGCGCCTGGAACCCCTGGAGCCCGGCGTACGGCTCGAACCACGCCTTCAGGATCTTCTCGGGCGCCTTCGCGGCGACCACCTCGATCTCCATCCCGCCCTCGGTCGACGCCATCATGCACACGCGGCGCCGATCGCGATCGACGACGAGGCCGAGGTACAGCTCGCGGGCGATCTGCATCCCCTGCTCCACGAGCAGCCGGCCGACCTTCTTGCCCGCGGGGCCGGTCTGGTGCGTGACGAGGTTCATGCCGAGCACCTTGGACGCCGCCTCGCGCGCGCCGCCGACGCCCTGCACGACCTTCACGCCGCCGCCCTTGCCGCGGCCGCCGGCGTGGATCTGCGCCTTGACCACGACAGTCTGGCTCTTCGTCTCCTCGATGAGCCTCCCGGCGATCTCGACGGCGCGCTCGACGTCGAACGCGGGCTCTCCCTTCGGCACCGGAATGCCGTAGCGCGCGAACAGCTGCTTTGCCTGGTATTCGTGGATCTTCATCCCGACCTCCGCGGTTAATGACGCGGCCATTGTAGTCCGGGAAAAACGAAGCGCAACATGCTAGGTTCGAGGCCGCGATGTCGAGACGCGCGATCGTGACCGGCGCCTTCAGCTACCTCGGCTCGGCCGTGGCGCGGGAGCTGCAACGCCGCGGCTTCGAGGTCGCGACCCTGACGAACCGGCGGCCGCCGTCAGGCGCGGAGGGGATCGCCGCCTCGCCGCTCGTTTTCGAGAGGGAGCACCTCGTCCGCGCGCTGCGCGGGGCGGACACGCTCGTCAACACGTACTGGATCCGGCTGCCGTACCGTGGCGTCGGGTTCGCAGAGGCCGTCGCGAACAGCCGCGTCCTCGTCGAGGCCGCGCGGGAAGCCGGGGTCCGCCGGCTCGTGCACGTCAGCGTCACGAACGCGTCGCTCGACAGCGAACTCGGATACTACCGGGGCAAGGCCGAGGTGGACGCGATCGTCCGCGCGGCCGGCATCCCGCACGCCATCGTCCGCCCCACTCTCGTCGTCGGGCCGAACGACGTGCTCACCTCGAACCTCGCGTGGTTTCTCCGACGGTTCCCGTTCTTCCCGGTCCCGAACGGCGGCGCCTACCGCGTGCAGCCGATCACGCTCGCGGACGCCGGGCGGATCGCCGCGGACGCTGCCGAGGCGGATCGCAATCTCGACGTCGACGCCGCAGGGCCGGAGGCGTTCCCGTTCGTCGAGTACCTGCGGATCATCGCGAGGGCGTGCGGCGTCCGGCGGCCGCTCCTGCGGGTGCCCGGCTCCCTCGCCCTTGCCGGGCTTTGCGCCCTCTCTCCGCTCCTCCGCGACACGGTGCTCGCGAAGGAGGAGCTCGCCGGCCTCGAGCGCGAGCTGCTCGTGTCGCACGCTGCACCGCTCGGAACGGAGTCGGTGAGCGGCTTCCTGCTCGACCACGGCGAGGAGCTCGGGGGCGCCTACGTCAACGATCGCACGCGCCATTTCGGCTCCGCCGCGCGGGATCCCATCGCGCCGGGATTTAAAGTTTGAGAAAAATCCGGCCGAGCCGCACACTAATGACAGCGTTCCGGGAGAAACCAACGAGTTCGATGGAGCTTCGCAAAGGAGAAGTTATGGCGACGAACAAGCTCTTCGGTTCGATGTGCGTGCTCGCAGCCGCCCTGCTCGTCCTCGCCGCGGCGGCCGGGTGCGAGGGCGCCGGGGATACGTACAATCCCGACGACAACGGCGGCGACACGGACTCCGATTCCGACTCGGACTCCGACAGCGACGCCGACTCGGATTCGGACTCGGATTCGGATTCGGATTCGGACAGCGACGCCGACGACGTCCCGGGCCTGGACGACGACAGCGACGGCTACACCGACGACGACGACTGCAACGACCTCGATCCCAACGTGAACCCGGACGCCATCGAGGTGATCGTCGACGAGCCGTACGCGGACGGCGGCATGCCCGAGCCCGCGGACGAGGACTGCGACGGCACGATAGACAACCCGCCCGGGCCCTGCGACGACGGGATCGCGCTCGACGACGTCGACCCGATCAACGGCGCGAAGGTGATGGAGCTGTGCAAGACCGCTTCGGCGGACGGGACCGACTGGGGCGTGGTCAGCGCGGCGTACGTCCGCGCCGACGGCGCCGCGGCGACGCTCCCGACGGCGCAGATCGGGGTGGAGACGAACTTCGGCACCAGCGTGCTGCCTCTCGAGGGAGTCAACATGTTCGGCCTGTCGTCGGGCCACGTGCGGACACCCGACCAGACGGACGCGTGCGGCACGCAGGCGTGCTACGGCTACGGTGCCGGCACGGCCCCCCCCGGCTTCCCGCAGGACGTGCCGGGCTGCGACGGCTCGACGTACATTTACGACGACGTGGCGCTGCAGCTCACCCTGCGCGCGCCGTCGAACGCGGTCGGCTACAGGTACAAGTTCCGTTTCTACTCGTTCGAGTACCCCGAGTGGGTGTGCTCCTCGTACAACGACCAGTTCATCGCGCTCGTTGATCCGCCGCCGTTGGGCTCGATCAACGGCAACATCTCCTTCGACAGCGAGGGGAACCCTGTGAGCGTGAACATCGCGTTCTTCACCGTTTGTGAGGGCTGCCCGGACGGCACGGGCGACCTCGCCGGCACGGGGTTCGACGCCTGGGGCGACTCCGGCGCCACCGCGTGGCTGCAGTCGACCGCCCCCATCGAGGGCGGCGCGACGTTCACGATCCGGTTCGCGATCTGGGACACCGGCGACCAGGTCCTCGACTCCACCGTGCTCATAGACGGGTTCGAGTGGATCGCCACGGGCGGCACGCCGACCGTCGAGACCGACCCGATCATCGAGTAGCCCCGTCGCTTCCGTCGACTCCACCCGTGGACATCCGGGCCGCAGCGTGCGAAAAAGATCGGTGCGGATCGCCGCGATCGGCTCCACTCAGCTCACGAGGTGCACATGCGTTGCTCGGTTATCACTTTCGGTATCACGATCCTGTCGGCGGCCCCTCTTCTCGCGCAGGCGCAGGCCGAGACCGAGTGGACGGTGATCGAGGAGACGACGTCGCCGGAGCCGGCGCCGCAGCCGAAGCCGCAGGTCGTCCCGAATCAGGCCAAGCTGGTCGTCACGGTGGTAACGCCGCCCGAGCCCGTGGCGGGCGTGCAGGTCTTCGTCGACGGCGCGGCGGTCGGACCGGCGCCCTGGGAGGGGGTCGTGGCGCCGGGGGCCCACAAGGTCCGCGCCGAGGGTACCGGATGGGCCTCGCGGAGCTACAAGGTGGCGGTCGCGCCCAACCAGTCGCAGACGGTGCGCGCCACGCTCCTACGCAACGGGGAGTTCGACCTCGGGAAGTGGTACGCCGGCCTTTTGTACTCGTTCGGCGTGGGCAGCTCGTACTCCGGCGGCGAGCGGTACCGCCTGAACGCCCCGGGGCTCGGCCCGGGCCTCGGCGTCGGCATGAGGCTGCCGCTCCAGAAGCTCTGGCTCGAGGCCGGCCTCGTCGTCGGCCCCTGGACCGACCGGTGGATCGACTACGACCCGGACAGCTGGGCCGCCCTCTCCGCGGACGAGCAGGTCGGCGTCAAGAAGCGCTCCGGGCAGGGGATGCCGCTCTCCGTGACGATCCGGTACGTGTCGCCGATCGCCAAGCCGTTCCTCTACTGGACCGCGACGTTCGAGCCCGGGGTCCTCGTCTACGGCCCCTACAAGTACGACGAAGCCGATCCGCAGTACGGCTACGTGAAGACCCTCCAGGAGGGCGAGGCGCGGGCGATCTTCACGATGTCGTTGCGCGCGGGGCTCGCGGTCTTCCCCGCCGATTGGCTGGAGATCCGGGTCGATCCGCTCGGGATGGGGCTGCACTGCACGAAGCCGTTCGGCGTCGTCTACACACCGTCCTTCGCGATCATGCTGCGGCTGTAGGCGCCTACGACGCGTCGTCCGCGTCTTCGGGCCCCTTGGCCCTCTCCGCCCGCCACATCACCCAGCGCCGCCACAGCCTGAGCCCCCCGATGGCGATGAGCACTCCTCCGACGATCACGAGCGGCACGCCCGTGTCGGTGCCGATCAGGTGGACCGCGCCGGATGCGCCGCCCGCCAGGCAGACGGCCCCCACGCCGATGTTCAGGATCCCGCCGAACAGCTCGGCCTGAGCCCTTCCGCGGGGGTCGCGGGAGAAGAGCACGTCAACCGACCTTGAGCGCCGTGCCGATCTGTTCGCGCAGCTTGTGGTGCTCCTCGGAGATCGTGAACAGGGTCAGCGCGCGCAGCCGATCCGCGAGGAGGGCCTTGTCGCTGATCTGCTCCTTGAGGATCCGCACCGCCACGGCGACGTCGCCGGACAGGAGCAGCCCCGCGCGGTCGCAGGTGTAGTCGACCGAGCGCGCCCACCGCTTCAGGTTCACGTCGCCCGCCTTGGAGACGAACGACTGGACGTAGCCCTGGAGCCGCTCGAGCGCCGAGGCGTCGAGGCCGTCGCGCAGCGGCTGCAGGCGCTCCTGCACGGCGCCCGCGAGCTCGCTGGGCACTGGCAGCGCCTGCACGAAGATCTTGATCGAGGCGAGCAGCCACGCGGACAGCTCGGTGCCGGAGCTCACGAGCTTCTTCACGTACAGCCCGGGGCTCATGAGCGTGAGCTGCTGCCCGAGGGCGAAGGCGAGCCCGAGCCGGTCCTTGAGCGAGGACGCCGTGCCGCCGGCGACCATCACGGGGGGCCGCGTGTCGACGATCTGGAACCCCGAGCCCTGCCCGTCGTGGTAGTAGAGCTTCGGCGGATCGATGCTCAGCGTGCCCGCCGCGAAGTTGACGAACTGCGCGAACGACGAGCCGTCCTTCCGGACGTCGACCGCCGTGTCGGGATCGAGCCCGAACTGCTTCGGATCTCGTGCCTTCTTGTGCGAGATCGCCTCGCCGACCACCGAGAAGATCGCCGAGATGTTCTGATCGAGCTCGTTGTGCATCAGGAGCTTCTTCCAGTGCTCCTCCTTCACGCGGCTCTGCGGGGTCGGCACGTCGGCCGGCTGGTGATCGCGGTAGAACTTGCGCTCCTCCGGCGACGCCTGGTTCAGGAGCGAGAGGATCGACACCGCGCACCACGCCTCGTCGGGGTTCTCCTCGCCGGAGTGGATGCGGTAGAGCGTCCGGAAGGAGTCGACGCGCGCCGGGTTGATCTCGAGCAGCCGCGTGTGCGTGGCGATCGCCTTCTTCGAGTACTCCGGCGACCAGCCGTACAGCTCGGCGAGCTTCTCGATCCAGGCAGCGTTCTTCGGCTCGAGCTTCGAGATCGCCTCGGTGAGCAGGATGCCGTCCTTCGGGCGCTCGAGCTTGTCGATGATCAGCTCGGCGAGCGGCACGTACGCGGCGAGCTTCTCCTCCGCCGTCGAGTCCTTGGGGAGCCGAGCGATCTGGCGCTTGTAGTATCGCTCGAGCGCGTCCCAGTCCCGCTTCTCGGTGTAGACCTCGACGAGCGCCTTCTCGGCGTCGTCGAGCGTCGGATCCTTCTCGATGGCCATCTCGAAGTACTTGATCGCGTCCTCGAACTGCCGGAGCTCGCGCCTGTAGATCTTGGCGACGGTCAGGTAGTACCGCGCCATCTGCTGCGTGTCGTCGACGAGCCCCGCGATCCGGAGCACGATCTCGATGACGTCCGCGTACCGCTTGGTGGCGTAGTAGATCTTGAGGAGGTCGCCGAGGATGTCTCGATCGTCGGGCTGCACCTGCAGGGCGTTCTTGAGGATCGTCGCCGCGCCGTCCGCATCGCGCAGCTTCTCGAACTGCACGCCGGCGGTCGTGCGGACGAGCTCGCGCCACCGCTTGTCTTCCTTGCCGAGCCCGGCCAGCACGCGCTGCCGGGACTCCACGGCGCTGCGGAAGTCGCCGCGCGCCTCGTGCACGTCCGCGAGGAGGAGCCGCGCCTCCGGGTTCTCCGGGGCCATCACCGTCGCCTGGCGCGCGAGCTTGGCCGCCTCGTTGACGTCCCCCGCGCCGTACAGCGACCGGCCGTGCTTCACGAAGAGGTCGACCTTCTCGTCGAGCGACAGGCCGTCGCCCACCTTCTCGGTGTAGCGCTGGAACTGCTCCTTCGCGATCTGGAACTCGCCGAGCTCGAGCGCGACCTCGCCGAGGCGCATCATGAGCTTCGGCTCGGCCGCGACCTCCGCTGCCCGGCGGAAGTACTTCAGGGCGTCCTCCCGCCGATCGAGCTGCACATAGGCCTCGCCCATCTGCGTGAACAGCTCGAGGCGCTTCTCCGGCGGCAGGGCGTCCGAGGACGCGGCCCACCGCTCGTAGATCGGGATCGCCTTGTCCCACTGCCCGCGCTTCCTGTAGAGCGTGGAGACCTGATCGCCGGCGACGAAATTCGACTCGTCGAGCGCGAGGGCGTGCTCGAAGTGGCTGATCGCCTTTTCGGCGTCACCGATGTTCTCGAGGCAGATGACGCCCATCCGCGCGAACACGTCGGCGCGGCCGAGGCTGCCCTCGGCGAGATCGAGCGCCGCCTGTAGGAGATCGAGCGCCGAGGAGTAGTTGCCCTGCTTCAGGTAGATCTTGGACAGATCGGCGATGACCGCGGAGCTCTGCGGGGCGAGATCCTTGGCCCGGCGGAGCGCGGCGGCGGCCTCCGCGAGATCGCCCTTCTTCTCGTGCTGCACCTCGGCGATGCGCCTGAGGACCTCGACCTTGCCCGCCGGATCGGCCGTCTCGGCGAACATCTTGTCGAGCGTCTGGATCGCCTCGTCGAAATTCCCGGCTTCGATCTGCGAACGCACGAGCGCGTCGTACGCCCCGCCGCCGCCGAGCGCCGCGACGATCTGGAACGCCTCGGCGGCCCGCTTCGCGTCCTTGATGTCGTCGCGGATGATCTCCGCGCGCTCCGTCATGAGGTCGCGCTTGTCCTCGGCGGACTCGACGAGCTCGGCGCGCCGCTCGAGCACCTTGATGAGATCCTCGTGCCGCGAGGTCTTCCGATAGTGGCGGGTGAGCGCGATCAGCGCCGAGACGTGGTCGCCGTCGATCTCGAGGAGCCGCACGTAGCACTCGATCGCCTTGTCGACGTTCTTGAACTCCTCCTCGTACATCTCCGCGATCCGCTCCAGGAGCTGCACGCGCTGCCGCGGCGTGACCGCGATCTCGAGCTGCGCCTCCAGGTTCGCGAGGAGCGAGGGGAAGTCGGCGCTCCGCGCGTATATCCGCTCGAGCCCCTTGAGCGAGTCGAGGTGCTTCGGGTCGGCCGCGATCGCCCTCTCGTAGTGCCTCTGCGCGGTCGGGAGGTTGTTGAGCCGCAGCTCGCACAGCTCGCCGAGCCTGAAGCGCGCGGCCACCTGCTCCGGTCCGTCGGGCATCGCGTCCACGCGCGTGGCCGTGAGCGCCGCGAGCTTGCTCCAATCCTTCGCGTCCTCGAGGAGCTTCAGCATGAGGGTGCCGGCCGCCTCGTGCGCGGGGTCCTCCGAGAGCACGCGCTCGAGCAGCGCGCGCGCCGCCTTGGAGTCGGAGAGCTTCTCGTACTGGATCCGGGCGGCGTCGGCCAGGCGATCGCGGCCCCTCGACGGGACCTGCTCCGCGTCGCCGAGGCGCGCGAGGACGTCGGCCAGCTCGGTCCACTGCTGCGCGCCCCGGTACAGCTCGGCGAGCGCGGCGAGCGCACCGCCTTCCGCGGGCTTGTGCTCGAGCACCTTCTGGAAGCAGGTGAGCGCGTAGTTGGCCTTGTCGAGCCGCTGCAGGTAGATGTTTCCGACCTTCAGGTAGTAGAAGACGGCGAGATCGACGTTCCCCGCGCCCTCCGCCGCCTGCGCCGCGCTGGTGCAGGTCGTCGCGAGATCCTGCCACCGCTCGACGCGCGCCGCGATCTTCTCGAGGATCTCCGCGATCTCGCGATCGTCGTCGGTCGCCTGCAGGCACGCCGCGTAGTAGTCGAAGGCCTTGGCGAAATCCTTGATGTCCTCGTAGTACGTCCGGGCGATCTCCTGCACCACCGCCATCCTGGCGGTCTCCGACTCGAACGCCTCGGCGCGCGCCGCGAGCCGCTCCACGACCTGCTCGAACTTGCCCTCGGCCCTGAGGAGATCGAGCGTCGCCTCGTCGAGCTCCGGGTCGTCGGGGGTGCTCACCTTGAGCTGCTCGTAGATCTGGCCCGCCTTCTCGTAGCTCTTCGTGTGCTTCGTCGCGGCGGCCGCGGCGGCCATCAGGAGCCGGCGCACGACGATCGGGTCCTCCGCGAGGAGGGCGGCCTCCTCGACCACCTCGATCGCGGCTCCCCAGGCGTTGTAGCGCCGCGCGTCGGTCGTCAAAGCCTCGAGCACCTCCGCGTCGGCGGGGTTCTCGAGCAGCGCGTCCGCCCAGGTCGCGATGTCCTCCCGCGTGCCGGTCTGGGCCGCGCGCGCCGCCATCTCCTCGGCCGCGCGCTTCACGTCCGCGAGCAGCCGGCGGAGCTCGTCGATCGCGCGGGGGCGCGCCGACGGTTCCTTGGCGAGCAGCCGCGCCACGAGCGCGTCGTAGGCGCCCGGAATCGGAGCCTCCATGGCGCCGCTCGGCGCCGGCGGGGTCTTGGTCATGTGCGCCGCCATGACGTCCGCGGCGGCCCGTCCGATGAACACCGGGTGCCCCGTGACCATCTCGTGCATGAGACAGCCGAGCGAGTACATGTCGGACGACAGGTCGGGGGCGCCGCCGCGCGCGAGTTCAGGCGCCATGCCGCGGGCGACGCCGTACGCCGCGAGCACGCCCGTCTTGCCGTCCGAGTCGATCGCCGGGAAGAGCCGCTCGGTGCCGAGGCCGAGCAGCACGACCTCGACGGGTCCCTCCTTCGCGGCGTCCCAGTCGCGCAGGAGGACGTTCTCGACCCGCAGGTCCGCGTGGTGGATCCCCCGCGCGTGCAGCGCCTCGAGCGCCTCGAGGACGCCCTCGGCGATGGAGATCGCCTTGAGCACGGGCACCGGCGCCGCCGCCGACAGGATCGTGCCGTCCACCCAGTGCAGCACCACGTACGGCCGCCCGTCCGGCAGGGTGCCGACGGCCGCGACCTTCTGCACGGCCCTCGAGTCGGCCGTGCGCAGGATGCGCATCATCATGAGGTAGCGCTGCACGGCCGAGGCGTCGACCGCGAGCTCGCCGTTGACCACCCAGATCGTGAACTTGCCCTCGACGGCCGGATCGATCGGCTGGCAGAGATGGACCGAGTTGATGCCGTCCGCGCCGAGTCTCGAGCCGACCTTGTACCCAGCGACGACCTCGCCCTCGGGCAGCCCGCGG
>JALNZK010000109.1 GCA_023229365.1 Pseudomonadota bacterium
GATGAAGGCCTACGTGCCCGCGAGCATCGCGTTTCGTCAGGGCATCTTCGACGTCGAGTTCCCGCCCGGCACGTTCCGACCGCCGCTCACGCGGCCGATTCCGATACCCGACTCCTCCTGACTCTCCTTCGCTGAAGTCGAAGCGAACCTCCTACCTCGTCTCGGAGGACTCGGAATCGCACTAGAGCTCGCGCTGTTCCCGCTCGAGACGACGCACCGATCCGTTCGAACACCTTCCTCGTGCAGAGCCGACTCGCCCGACCCTATCGAAACCAGGCTCGACACGCGTTCGTCGTTCGTAGAGCTGCCAACCGCGACGTTTAGTCGCTCGCCGTCACGACCGTCCGCCTGGAACTTACCGACCACTTCCCGATACGTTCGGGGAGAGTACTGGTATCTCTACGGCAGTATTGGGCAGTATTGGGGTATTGGCAGTATTGGGGTATCTCTACGGCAGTATTGGGGTATTGGGGGTATTGGGGTATTGGGTATTGGCAGTATTGGCAGTATTGGGGTATTGGGGCTCCGGCGCGATCGTAGACCTTCGACTTGGAGATGATGAACCGCGCCGAAGCGCGAAGGTGGGTGTGGGAAAACTGCGGTCTCGCCTACGGGGCCTTCTTGCCGGCGCCTTCCTTGGCCTTGTTCTCGGCCTCGATGATCGCCTTCAGCTCCTCCGGGGTCGCCGGCGGCGGGCAGTCGAGGCACTCGTGGCCCTGGTAGTCGAGCACGCCGTCGGGATCCATGAAGCCGACCGCCGACTGCTGCGCGAAGCGGCCCGTGATCTTGTACTTGTGGCCGACCTTCCAGTCCCAGACGATCGGGACGAGGAACTCGCCGAGCTCCGTCACCTTGCTCGGATCCGCGGCGATCGCCCGGGCGTCCTCCATCTCCTTGAAGCTCTGGGCGAAGCCCACGACCGGCATGAGCCGCTTGTCGAGCGTCTCCTTGGGATCGTCCGCGAGGTAGATGTGCGGCATCTCGACGCGGCACGGCGCACCCTCGGCGCACACGGGTTTCTCGTACATCTTCGCGAGGTACCCCGTGACCGTGATCGTCGTGTCGAACGCCTTCTCCCGGGACTTGCGCGCGCCGAACACCGAGTACGAGCTGTCGCCGTACGTCAAAGGCACGTTGGGCACCGGGATCTTCGGCACCGGCGGGAGGTTCGCCTTGTACGTCTCGATCTTCTCGACGTCCACCTTCGGGCCCTTCGCCTGCTTCTCGCACGCGGGGAAGGCCAGGAGGGCGACCAGGACCACCGCAACGCACGCAGACATCCGCTTCATGGGGTCAGCTCCTTTGGTTGCGCAAACTGCCGCGAATCGCCGGGGAATGTACCACAGCCCAGCGGGTGGGTTCAATCAGCGACGGCGGCAATCGCGGAGACGGCCCCAAAGCCCCTTCGTCAAAAAGTCTGCATGACTCCGAAGACCAGCTTGAAAGGCTCCCGGCTCTTCTTCGCGATCGTCCCGTCGGCCTGCTCCACTTGCCTCTCGCGTTCAAGAGGAGTGATGGGAAAGGCGAAATCGAACGCGAACACCTGCTGCTGGACTCCGAGCGCGAGGACGTGGGCGCGCAGCCCGTAGCCGACCTCCGTGAACACTCGATCACCCCGGAAGAGCCCGTCGTACCCGTCGGCCCGGGAAATGGTCCCTCCTCCGACGAACAAGACCCCCTGGAACCGGTCGAGCCACGAGAAGAGCGGCGCCTTGACGTAGCCCGCGTCGAGGATGGTGTGGCGGTACTCGACGACGGCGTAGAAGCCGATTCTCCCATAGGTTTCGGCGACGTCGAAACCCTTCAGGATCTCGCGAACGGACAGGGCCTGGAGCTGTGCCGCCGCGGGCTGTCCCGCGAGCAGCATCGCGCCCGCGGACAACGCGAAGGTATGGCGGATCGCCGGGGAGAAGACACCGGTGTAGTTGGCGTGCAGCCGGCCCACCTGGACCGCGTTGCCGCTCGCGTCGGCGCCGAGCGTGTAGACGCCCGTGATCCAGAGCGAATAGCCGTGCAGCGGATCGTAGACGTACACGCGGTCGTCGCGGAACAGCGAGAAGCTCACGGAGCCGACCGTGGCCGCGAACCTGGTCTCCTCGGGGATCTCCGGGCCCGCGTCTTCGACCTCCCTGTACCGCGAGACTCCGAGAGCCGGGCCGTAGAACCATCTCCTCGCATTCAGGGTCCGCTTCGGGCCGAACGATCGGTAGTAGAGGACCTCGCCGCCCCAGCTCCTGGGCGTGAAGGCGCCGTTCGCCGCGACCGCATTGGTGAGGTCGTACTTTCTCCGAAACAGAAGCCCCATGTTGACGTAGGGATCGCCGGCCCTCAGGTCACCGGAAACCCCCGCTCGAACCAGTATCGGCGGTCTCAGGGGGAGACGGTGGAAGTTGTCGGCGAGCGGGTGCTCGTCCGACAGCTCCGGCGCCTCCACGAGCCTTCCCTTGGGGTCGATCACGACGTTGTCCAAAGGGGCGTTCGATGTCCATTCCACGAATCCGGATCCGCCTCGGCCTTTCCAGGTCGCCACGTGGCGGGCGCCGCTCTCGTCCTCGAGCTCCACCTTCACGGGCTCGATGACGGAATCCCCGTCCCGAATCACCTCGACCCTGTGCAGAACCCTGCCGCCCTCGGCCTTCTCGTCCTCGACGGAGCCGAGCCGGTAGTTCATCCTCGGATAGTCGCCGTACCATTGTTCGAAGAACCGGTTCGCACCGCGGCCGAGCGGCCTTCTCACCACCGTCCTGAAAGGCCTGTCGCTCCCCAGAAGCTCTCTCACGATCTCGTCCGTCGCCGCGGGCCCGAGCAGATCCTTCAGCTTGCCCAGGATCCGCTTGCCTCTCGGCAGGCGGTTCGTGGATCGCCACGGCTCGTCGCGCAGAGGATCGGGCTCCTCGATCGACTGGTAGTAGACATCGAGAAAAGGGACCTGCGGCGCATAGAGCAGGTTGTCGACCGTGGGCACGAAGCTGGCAAAGCCCACGAGGTCCTTGACGGTGCGCGATCCCTTGTGAATCTCCCTCGTGTAGCGCTCCGCGAAATGGGAGCCGATCAGGTCGGCCACGACGTAGCGATCCGACGGAGCCTCTTTGGCGTCCAAGCTCGGCCAGGTGAGCGCGGCGGCCGCGGCGCGCGCCAGGGCCAGGTCGTGGAACCAGAGCGCCGCATCGACGGGAACGAGCTGCCAGATGCGGTCGGAAACCAGCACCGGACCGGGACCGAGCTGAACCAGGTGGTCCCATGCGGGGATGCTGACGAGCACCACGCGGTCGGCGAGCTCGCACCCGGGCGCGACCTCGCGGATCATAGCCTCGGTGTTTCCCACGACCTCGAACACCCGGCCCGAGACGCTGAAGGTCCCCTCGTCCTTCAAGCCGCTCGGCAGGGCCCCCTGGTCGCCCCGGGTCTCCTTCCAGCCGAGCGCCTTCTTGTTGAGCGCCCTGTGCACGTGGACCACCTTGCCCCAGGCGAAGCTCTTCTCGTCCACCTCCATCCTGTCCATCGCCACGAGCACGAGCTCTTCGGTCTTCAAGCCCTTGGCCTCGATGGTCCTCGCGTTCGCTTCCCATGGAAAAACGACGTCGTGAAGCACGGCGCCCATGCCTTTGGGAAGGGCGACCCGGACGTCGGCCTCCATCACGTCCGAAGGAAGCGAGGTGTCCCGCCCGGTCAGGTCCGCCATCGGCCTCGGGAACCAGCCCCCGCCGAGTGAGACGACGCCTCTCGATCTGCCGAACCTGCCCCTGCGCTTCGGCACGGTCAGGCGGAAGCGCAGATCGAGCACCCCGGCCGCGCCGGCGGCGAGCGTCGTGCCGAGGCGCACCTCGGCTATCACTCTGTTCGATTGAATCCCGGAGCCGGGCAAGCCCTCCTTCAGGACGCTGCCGGCCGGAAGATCGACGCCGTTCCACTTCGGCCCGCTGATCTCGAGGCCGCCTCGGCTCTCTCCGGCAGGGTAGATCCAGCGGACCAACCGGTCGTCGAGCGCGTCGGACACCTCCTCGAACCTGTTCGGATAGAGCCACAGGGGGATGGTGTCGATCGCCGCACCCGTGTCATTGACGATTCGGATCGAAATGACGCCGTCGAGCGTCTCGCCGTCTTCCGAAAGCGACGCGTCGATGACGACCTTCTGCGCCGGGCCGATCTCGTCCGCGGCCAAGGCGCCGTTCTGGACCAGCAGCCCTGCGCAGAGCAGGGCCGAGATCAAGGGTGTGCGGCGTGCAGTCGACATCAACCGGGCTCATCGCGTTCTTCCAGAAAAGCCGGAAATCGGAATGTGCGAGGTACGAAGAGAACCTAAGGCTGGGGGCCGAGGCCCGCAAGGGAGCCCCGTTCAAAACTCCGCGGAGCCCGGCGTGCGGGCGAACGGGATCACGTCGCGGATGTTCTGCATGCCGGTGACGTACATGAGCGCGCGCTCGAAGCCGAGCCCGAACCCGGCGTGCGGCACGCCGCCGTACCGGCGCAGATCGAGGTACCACCAGTAGTCTTCCTTCTCGAGGCCGAACCGCGCGATCTGCGCCTCGAGCGCGGCGAGCCGCTCCTCTCGCTGCGAGCCGCCGATGATCTCGCCCACGTGCGGCACGAGGAGATCCATCGCCGCGACGGTCTTCCCGTCGTCGTTCGCGCGCATGTAGAATGCCTTGATCTCCTTGGGGTAGTCGATCAGGAACAGCGGCCTGCCCACGACCTCCTCGGTCAGGTACCGCTCGTGCTCGGACTGCAGATCCGCGCCCCAGTGCACCGGGAATTCGAACTTCCGGTCCGCCTTCTCGAGCCGGCCGACCGCCTCGGTGTACGTCATCGCCTCGAACGACGCCGCCACGAGCGCCTCGAGCCTCGCGCGCAGCCCCTTCTCGATGAGCTCGTCGAAGAAGTCGACCTCCTCCGGGCACCTCTCGAGCACGGCGCGCACGATCGAGCGGATGAACTCCTCGGCGAGCGCCATGTCCCCGCGCAGATCGCAGAACGCCATCTCCGGCTCGATCATCCAGAACTCGGCCGCGTGGCGCGAGGTGTTGGAGTTCTCGGCGCGGAACGTCGGGCCGAACGTGTAGACGTTACGGAACGCGAGCGCGAACACCTCGGCCTCGAGCTGCCCGCTCACCGTCAGCGCCGCCGGCTTGCCGAAGAAGTCCTGCGAGAAGTCGACCGCGCCGTCGAGGAGCGGCGGCGACTTGGGATCGAGGCAGGTGACGCGGAACATCTGGCCCGCGCCCTCGGCGTCCGAGGTGGTGATGATCGGCGCGTGCACCTGGATGAAGCCGCGCGCGTCGAAGAAGCTGTGGATGGCCATCTGGAGCGCGTGCCGCACGCGGAACACGGCGCCGAAGGTCCGCGCCCGTGGCCGCAGGTGCGCGATCGTCCGCAGGAACTCGAACGAGTGGCGCTTCTTCTGCAGCGGGTAGTCGGGCGCGCAGTCGCCCACCAGCGTGACGCGCTCGGCCTGGAGCTCCACGCGCTGGCCCTTGGCCGGGGACGCGACGAGCTCGCCCTCGATCCGCACCGCGGCGCCGAGGCCGATCCCGGACGCGATCCCGAAGTCCGCCGTTCCCTCTACGACGACCGCCTGGAGGTTGCCCATCGAGGATCCGTCGTTCAGCTCGAGGAAGGCGACGCCCTTGCTCTGGCGCGCCGTGCGCACCCACCCCTCGACGACGACGCCCGCGCGCGGCGCCTCGGAACCCAGGATCTGCTTGATCGTCTCGGTCATAACCAAAACTTAGTAGAGCAAACGGGCGGGCCGGTCAAACCCGCCCTCACCCCCCATGACGCCTTCCTCTTCCGCATCACCCTCTCCCGCCGGGAGAGGGCCGGGGTGAGGGCTTCCCATGTCCACCGCGCCGCGATATCTTCCTTTCATGAGCGACACCACGTGCCCGGGCTGCGGCCTCGCCTACGACCTGACGTCGTACCGCCCCGGCCAACGGTGCCGGTGCCGCTGCGGGCAGGTGCTCATCGCGCCGGACGCCGCCCCGCCACCGAAGATCGCGCGCACGATCCACTGCTCGGCGTGCGGCGGCAACCTCGCCCCGGGCCGGCCCGACTGCCCGTACTGCAACGCCCTCGTCGACCTGACCGACGCGCGGATGACCACCTACTGTTGCGCCTGCCTGTCGATGAACAAGGAGGGCGCCGCGTACTGCTCCGACTGCGGCGCGCCGATCGTCGAGGCGGTCGAGGCGCCGGAGCCGACGGAGGCCGAGTGCCCGAGGTGCCGCGCGCTCCTGCGCCGAAGGGACGTCCTGGGTTACAAGCCGCTCGAGTGCCCGATGTGCTGCGGCCTGTTCGTCGCATCGTCCGAGCTCGAGTCGCTCATCGAGGAGCAGAAGGACAAGGGCGAGATCGCCACGGTGACGCGCCAAGCACCCGAGCGCGCCTCTCTCGTGATCGAGGATGTCGCGTACCTCAAGTGCCCTCTGTGCGAGACGAGGATGAACCGCGTGAACTACGGCCGTCTGTCCGGCGTGATCATCGACACCTGCAAGGCGCACGGGCACTGGCTCGACCCGGGCGAGCTCGAGAAGATCGCGCGATGGGTCGCCACGGGCGGGCTCGAGAAGCTGCGCAAGCGGGAGGTGGAGGAGCTGCGCGCCGAGCGGGAGCGGCTCTCCTCCGCGCAGATCGCGGCGGCAGCGGCGCCCTCCCGGGTGTCCGGTTACGAGTTCGACGCCGGCTTCTGGGGCGGCTGGGCGATCGCGCGCATCCTGCGCGGCCTGTTCGGCTGAGACAATTATCGGTCTTTGAGATCACAGGCGGTGATATCAAACCGGTTCTTGCACCTTGCCATCCAACTTGAAGTCGCATTTTGCGACCTCAAGATCCACTTCGCCGAGCCCACGCTCTGGTTGAATTATCTTTAAGGTACCAAATTGGCACCTTAAACGCAGATCAGGTGACCTTGTCGCCCGGCTCGAGGGCGGCGTCGAACGTCGCGGCGCAGAGGCGCTTCTTGCCGCCGCCGCTCGCGGCGAGCACCATCCCCTCGGAGAGGCCGAACTTCATCTGCCGCGGCTTGAGGTTCGCGACGACGATCACCTTCCGCCCGACGAGCTTCGCGGGGTCCGGGTACGCGGCGCGGATCCCGGCGAAGATCTGCCGCAGCCTTCCTTCGCCGAGGTCGATCATCAGGCGCACGAGCTTGTCCGCACCCTCGACGAGGCCGCCTTCGCGGATCACGCCGACGCGCAGATCCGCCTTCGCGAACTCGTCGATCGTGATCTCCGGCCCGATCGGCTGCTCGAGCGTCGTCAAGCTCGCCGTAGCCTTGGCGGAGGCGGCCACGTCCAGAGCGGCCAGGTCGATCCTCGGAAACTTCGGCACCTCGCCCGAGAGCACGTACCCCGGCTTCAAGCCGCCGAACGCGGCGAGCTCGGCGAACGGCGCCGACCCGTCGAGCGGCCGCGCCTCGCCGAGGTAGTCGAGGATCTCGCGGCACTTGCGCGGCATGACGGGCGAGAGGAGCACGGCGGCGATCCGCACGACCTCGAGCGCCGTGTACAGCACGAGCTCGAGCTCGGCGCGCTTGTCCGGCTGCTTGGCGAGCTTCCAGGGCTCCTTCTGCGTGATGAAGACGTCCGCGGCCCCGATCGCCGCCCGCACGTCCTCGATCGCCGTGTGGAAGGCGCGCGCTTCGAACAGCTCCGCGTACCTCTCGACCGCGGCCCGGGTACGGCCCGCCGGCTCGGTCGCCGCGGCGGCCGCCGGGAGCTCGGGGAGCGCTCCGCCCAGGTACTTGCCCACCATCGACGCCGTGCGCGACAGGAGGTTGCCGAGCCCGTTCGCGAGCTCCGCGTTGTACCTTTCGACGAACAGCTCGTACGTGAAGCTCGAGTCGGTGCCGAACTTCATCTCGCGGAAGAAGAAGTAGCGCAGCGCCTCGATGCCGCCGTGCTCCTGGAACCGCTCGTCGAACTCGAGCGGCCGCACGACGTTGCCGAGCGACTTGGACATCTTCGACTCGCCCGAGAGCCAGTACCCGTGCACGTCGAGCCGCTTCGGGAGCTCTATTCCGGCGGACATGAGCATGGTCGGCCAGTAGATCGCGTGCGTCTTCAGGATGTCCTTGGCGATGAGGTGGTTGCACACCGGCCAGTACCGGGCGCGGAGGTCGCCCTGCGGCGACGCCGCGAGCGCGGACGGGTAGTTGAGCAGCGCGTCGTACCACACGTACGTCACGAACTTGTCGTCGAACGGCAGGTCGATGCCCCACGAGAGCCGCGTCTTCGGCCGCGAGATGCACAGATCCTCGAGCTTCTGCCCGAGGAACGAGAGCACCTCGTTCTTGTACCGCTCCGGTCGGATCCGGATCTCGTCCGCCTCGATCGCGGCGCGGAGCCGATCCTGGTACTTGCCCATGCGGAAGAAGTAGTTGGACTCCTTCACCTCCGCGGGCTTCGTCTTGTGATCCGGGCACATCCCGTCCACGAGCTCCGACAGGTTCATGTGCCGCTCGCACCCGACGCAATAGAGGCCGGTGTACTCGGCGAAGTAGATGTCGCCCGACGCGTGCACCTGCCGCAGGATCTCCCGGACGAACCGCTCGTGGCGCGGCTCCGTGGTGCGGATGAAGTCGTCGTTGTCGATCCCGAGTGCGGCCCAGGTGTCCTGGAACTTCTGCGACACGCGGTCGACGAGCGCCTGGGCCGTGATCCCCTGCTTGTCGGCGACCTGCTGGATCTTCTCGCCGTGCTCGTCCGTGCCGGTGAGGAAGTAGACGTCGTCGCCCATCATCTTGTGGAACCGCTTGAGCGTGTCCGCGAGCACCGTCGTGTACAGGTGGCCGATGTGCGGCTCCGCGTTGACGTAGTAGATGGGCGTCGTGAAGTAGACCGTTCGACCCATGGCG
The DNA here is from genome assembly GCA_023229365.1 of Pseudomonadota bacterium. NCBI lineage: Bacteria > Pseudomonadati > Pseudomonadota > Pseudomonadota bacterium. The sequence continues at coordinate 8,852 of JALNZK010000109.1, forward strand.
TCCCTCCGAAACGGAAAAGGCGGCACGAAAAGGCCGCCTTTGCGTGAGATCCTCGTTTTGGGTGGCGGGGGAGAGACTTGAACTCTCGACCTGTGGGTTATGAATCCACCGCTCTAGCCAGCTGAGCTACCCTGCCACGGGCGCCAAATTGTCTAAGGGAAAACCCGCTTGGGGTCAAGTCGGGAGGGGCGTCACGCCTTCTTGGCTTTGAACACGTGGTACGTCGCGCCGGCCAGCGCCGCGCCGACGAGCGGCGCCACCCAGAACAGCCAGAGCTGCTGGAGCGCCCAGCCGCCGACGAAGATCGCCTGGCTCGTGGACCGCGCAGGGTTCACGGAGGTGTTCGTCACCGGGATGCTGATGAGGTGGATGAGCGTCAGGCAGAGGCCGATCGCGACAGGCGCCAGACCGGCCGGCGCGCGCGGATCGGTCGAGCCGAGGATGACGATCAGGAAGATGTAAGTCAGCACGGCCTCGGCGATGAGCGCCGCGACCATGGAGTACCCGCTCGGCGAGTGCTCGCCGTAGCCGTTCGCCGCGAAGCCCCCGATGTCCTTGAAGTCGGCCTGGCCCGACACGATCGCGTAAAGGACCGCGGCGCCGATCGTCGCGCCCACGAGCTGCGCGATCACGTAGGCCGGCAGCTCCTTGGCCGGAAACCGGCCGCCGACGACCAGGCCGAGCGACACGGCCGGGTTCAGGTGGCAGCCGGAGATGTGGCCGATGGCGAACGCCATGGTCAGCACCGTGAGCCCGAACGCGAGGGCGACGCCCACGTAGCCGATCCCGACGTCCGGGATACCGCAGGCCAGCATCGCGGCGCCGCAACCGCCGAACACGAGCCAGAACGTCCCGATGAGCTCGGCGAACGACCTCTTCATCAATGACATGACGTCACTCCCCTTTCGGTTCGGTCGGTTCGAAACGGCGACTACTTCGCGCCGGTCATCTCGACGTAGGCGGCGCGCGACGGCTGATCCTGCGCGATGTCGTAGAGCAGCGCCTGGTACGCCTCCTCGGTCCAGCCGTTCGCCTGGAGCTGGGCCGCGGCCTGCTCCTGCTTCTGCTCGTCGGAGAGGGCCGCGTCGTTCAGCACCTTGTAGAGGCCGACCGCCTTCTCGATCTCCGCCTGCGGGACCGCCGGCGCCGGCGCCTTCGGGATCTCGGCGACCGGGGCCAGCATCGGCGCCGGCTTGTCGGGCTCGGCCGGCGGCGGCGCCGGCTCGCTGCAACCGGCGACCAGAACGAGGAACAACGCGGTCATCGAAACGCACATGACGGTTTTCATGTTCATTCTCCTGTCATCGGCTCAGTGGCCGCCCTTGCCTTCCTGCTTGCCCTTGCCCCCGGGCTGTCCCTTGCCCTCGGGCTGACCCTTGTCCTCGATCTTGCCCTTGTCGTCCGGCTTCCCGGCCTCGTCGGGCTTGCCCTTGTCGTCCGGCTTCCCGGCCTCGTCGGGCTTGCCCTTGTCGTCCGGCTTCCCGGCCTCGTCGGGCTTGCCCTTGTCGTCCGGCTTCCCGGCCTCGTCGGGCTTGCCCTCGCCGCCCTTCCTCACCTTGGGCTTCTTCTCCCAGTCCTCGTGCACGCACGCCACGAGCTCCGTGCCCCTCTTGCCCTGCGCGAGGCACGCGTGGACCACGTCCGAGAGCCCGTGATCCCTCGTGCGCTCCTGCGCCTGCTTCCTGAAGTGCCTCGCGACCTCCACGGCCGCCTCGGGCTCCGCCTTGTCTTCCTTCATCTTCCGGAGGGATTTCCCGATCTCCTCCTCGGTCGCGCCGGCCCTCACGGCGCCTTCGACCTCCTGGGGGAGCTCCGCCGTGGCCTTCAAGACGGTCAGCTTCAGGGTGTCCTTCACCACGATGTCCGTCTTGGCCGCCCCTGCCGGCGACGCCGCCAGGAACACGATGAGAAGCGGGCACACTGCTCTCCACATACCGTACCTCCTTTGAAAATTCCTCGGACCGTATATTCTTCGACCATGTTCCCCCTTCTCGAGGAACTGTCAATCCGCGTGGTTGCGGTGTGGAAATGGAAAAAAATGTTTGTTAAGCTCCACCGGCATCCAAGGAAGCAAGGGAGCGCGAGCCACTGGACGCCGTGCCCCTCCACCGAGCAAGGGGGTTTGCATGAGTGAAGAGAAGAAGGACGGTGAGGGACAGGAGATCCCGCAGGGCGCCGACGAGTACCAGGACTACTCGCAGCAGGAAGGCGCCGAGGCCCAGGGCGATCCCCAAGCCATCCCGGAGGGCGCGGAGGGCGTCGAGGGCGCGGAGGGATATCCCGAGGGATATCCGGAAGGCACCTCGGAGGAGTATCCGGACGGCTACCCGGAAGGCTACGAGGCCTACCGCGGGCGCACCGGCGTGCCGGACTACGTCCCGGACGATCTCAGCCCGCCGGATCCCTCCCTCAAGGAGTCCAACAAGAGCGGCGCGATCAAGCTGATCGTGGGGATCGTGATCGTGCTCGCCATCGCCGGGATCGGCGTCTACCTCCTGATGGGCAGCCAGAAGGAGATCAAGGAGCACGAGACCGCGCGCGACGCCTACAAGGCGGCCAACCTCAAGGGCCAGGTCGCCTTCTGGAAGAAGGCCGGGATCGCCGTCTCCGCGGCCAAGGACGTCACGGACTTCAACAGGACCGTGATGGACTTCATGAAGGAGAAGACGAGGGTCCCGTTCGCGAAGATGCTCAAGGCCGAGGCGGTGCCGATCCTCGACGCCGCATTGCCCGACTACGAGGCGGTCAAGGCGCCGCCGGCGTACGCGGACAAGTACAAGGCCGTGCTCGACGCCTACAAGGCGATCAAGGACGCCTCGCTGGATCTCTCCGGGCAGCTGCTCATGATCGACGCGGCGCTGGACGCGCAGACGAAGCTCACGCGGAGGAGCGACGCCTGGTTCAACGCCCAGACCTGGGACGATCCGCAGTACCTCGGCGAGGCGTTCGCCTACTACAAGATGCTCGGCTGCCTGCTCGAACGCCCGATAGCAGACCTGAAGGCGCCGGAGCTCTCGATCAAGGTCGACGAGTCCTGCGCCGCCGACAAGATCGCATGGTACAAGCGCGTCGCCGTCGACTGCTTCCCTTTGCTCCTCGACGAGAAGGCGACCCCGGATGAGGCGTTCAAGGCGACGGTCGCCGCCTACAGGAAGACGGGCATCGAGGCCGCCAAGGCCACGCCGAAGCCCGAGGGGCCGGTGATCGACGAGCTCTCCATCGAGTCGGTCCGGGCGTGCTCCGAGGCGGCCCGCATGGAGCTCGAGGGCTCCCTCGCGACGAAGCTCAAGGCCACGTTCCTCGCCTACGAGAAGGCGAGCAAGGACTTCCTCGCCGCCAACAACGACGCGCTCGCCGGCAAGTAGCCGGCCTCACTTCTTCCTGTCGGCCTCCCCGCCGCCGCGCGCCGCGAAGACGAGCGCCGCGCCCGCGCCGACGAGAGCTGTCGCGATCCACGCAACGCCCCAGACGACCGTCGGCACCCCGGTCGCCTCGCCGAGCATCGCGGCGTCGGACCTGAGCTCGGGCCGCACGATGACGTCGCTGTAGATGTCGAGCACCGCGTAGCCGCACGAGGTGACGCCTATCACCTTGAGCGCGCCGTCGCTCACCGCCTCGGGCAGCCACTTCGCGACCGCGATCAGCGCCGCTGCGATCACGAGCCCGAACGCGAACCCGAACGGGTTCGAGAACGGGACGTACAGGATCGTCAGCGCCGCGAGCAGCGCGCCGAGGGCGGCCGCCGCGATCCTGTCGATCCGGGTGCGCGCCGCGACGAGCAGGATGACCGCGCCGAAGGCGAGGCTGCCGAGGTAGCCCGCCGAGTAGATCGCGACGGCCGAGCCGCCGCGGGTCGTCGCGAGCCCGCTCTCGTCCGGCAGGATCCGCAGGCTGTCAATCGATCCGCCGGTGGCGAGCGCCGCGAGGCCGTGGCTCGCCTCGTGGAAGAAGACGACGAGCACGCGCAGCGGCCAGACGACGACGGTGTCCCACAGGAGCGCGACGACGACGAAGATGCCGACCAGCACGGCGATCGTCTTCCAGTCGAGCTTTCTCTTGAAGCCGGTTGCGTTCACTGCCGCAGCGTATCGCGAACCTTGGGCGCGCGATAGGTTCTCAGGCTCCCGGAGATGCACCCGCGCAGGATCTGCGCGGGCTGGAGATTTGCGCGACGCTTCTGCTGCCGGATCGTCCCGCGCATGAATTGCGCGGGCTGGGTAAATCGCTGCTGAGTGGCAACCGTTTGCTTCTCGGTGGCAACCGTTTACCTCGCGACTGTTCTCAACCCCTCCCAGCCAGAAGCTCGATGTAGCGTTCCACTGATATCTTCATGTCGGAGACGAGGCCGCGGAGCGTTCCGGTCTTGAGCTCCTTGCGGTGCATGGGGATCACGCGACGAGCGAATCGATGTACACCTCGATCGCCTCGCGGGTCGCGTCCATCGCGTCGTCGAGGGTGTCTCCCTCGCTGTGGCAGCCCGGCAGGGCGGGGCAGAAGACGTGGTAGCCGCCGTCCGCCTCCTTCTCGAGGATGACCGTGTACCTGCGCTTCATCGACACCTCCCGACCCGGCGGAAATCGCCGCGCTCAGCGTAACGCGAAACGGGGCGGCGCGGTTGACCTTTTCGACGCGGTCCCGCAAGATTGCCTGGTGCTCTCAGACGCTCAGCTGCTCATCACCGGCGGTGCCGGGTTCATAGGCACTCGGCTCACGGAGCGGCTCGCGGGGAGCAACCGGATCGTCATCCTCGACACCCTGCACAGGAACGCGCTCGCGGCGGCCGGGCTCGACCGCCACCCGAACGTGCGGCTCGTCCGAGGCGACGTGCGCGACGCCGCCGCCGTCCGCGAGGCGATGCGCGGAGCGACCCACGTCGTGCACCTCGCGTCGATCGCCGGCGTCGACACGGTGATGCAGAACCCGCTCGAGACGATGGAGGTCGCGATCAAGGGCACGTTCAACGCGCTCGAGGCCGCGGCCGACTGCCCGGGGATCGAGCGCTTCGTCGACTTCTCGACGTCGGAGGTCTTCGGCACGTACGCGTTCCGCGTCAAGGAGGGCGACGCCACGTCCCTCGGCGCCGTGGGCGAGGCGCGCTGGACCTACGCGGTCTCGAAGCTCGCCACCGAGCACCTGTGCCACGTGACCCACCGCGCGAAGGGGCTCCGGGCGCTGACGATACGGCCGTTCAACATCTTCGGGCCCGGCCAGGTCGGCGAGGGCGCGATCCACCACTTCATCGTGCGCGCGCTCCGGGGCGAGCCGCTCGTGGTGCACAACGACGGCGATCAGATCCGCGCCTGGTGCTACATCGACGACATGGTGGACGGTCTTTTGCTCGCGCTGGTCCGCGAGGAGGCGATCGGCCTGACCTTCAACATCGGCAACCCCAGGACCGCGCTCACGGTCCACAACCTCGCGCACCTCGTCAAGCGGATGACCGGCTCCGCCTCCGAGATCGTCCACACGCCGTGGCCGTACGCGGACGTGGAACTCCGGATCCCGGACATCGGCCGGGCGCGCGAGGTGCTCGGCTTCGAGCCGCGCGTCGATCTGGAGGAGGGGCTGGCGCGGACGATCGCGTGGTACCGCAAGGACTGAGGAGGCGCCCATCCGCTCGACGGTCGAAAAGCTCGTGGCGAAGCTCGCCTCCCCCTCGGAGGCTCAGCGCGAGTCCGCGCTCGTCGCCCTGCAGGACAAGCCCGCGGCGCTCGTCGTCCCGGAGATCGTGCGCCTCCTGCTCGTGGACACCTCGTCCGAGGTGCACGCCGCGTGCCTGGATCTCCTCGAGCGGTTCGGCGCGGCGATCGATCTCAAGGCGACCCGCGCGGACGACTGGTTCGATCGGATCGGCGATCAGGTCGAGGGGTTCAAGGCGATCTCCGACCTGATGGGCGCGCGCGTCCTCGCCTACGCGATGATCCTCGGGCTGCAGATCCGATCGCTGAGCCGCGATCCGCACGTCCCGGCGAACACGACCGTGGAGTTCGAGAGCGGCGACGGCGAGCCCCAGGCCCTCGTGCTCGGGGAGTTCCGGCTCCGCGTGATCCAGGCGCTCCTCAAGAGGCGGCACGAGCCGCCGATCGTCGAGCTGCCCCTCGCGGACGACGACGCGGTGAGCATCATCGGCCCGACGGCGCTGCTCGTCGCGCCGCTGTTCGAACTCAAGCTCGAGACGCTGGTCGCCTCGCCGGAGACGCCGCAGCGGCTGATCGTCGGCTTCGTCTCGTCGGTCGGGATGAGCTACCTCGAGTGGCCGGCCTTCGAGGCGCTGATCCGGCAGCTCGTCGCGGGCGATCTCCACGACGTGCAGGGCGAGCCGTTCCAGCTCGATCTGACCGCGGTCGAAACGGCGCGCCGCGCCTCGGACCGGGGCGATCACGCCGCCGTCGTCCGCGTGCTCGAGAACTGGCCCGGGCTGCTCGCCGCCCTGCAGCGGACCCCGGTGGTCCGGCGGCTCACGGCGCAGCAGCTCCTGCTCATCGGCGAAGGGCTCCTCCTGCTCGGCGGCGCCTTCGAGGTCCAGGGCCGGCGCGTGTGGTCCGAGGAGCTGTACCGGCTCGGGCTGCAGCTCGTGCGCGAGGAGAACCCGTCGGCGGAGCTGTTCCTCCGCCTCGGCGTGCTCCTCATGTCCGCGGAGCGGTACGGCGAAGCGATCGGCCTGCTCCGCAGGGCCCAGGCGCTCGGCATCGGCGACGAGCGGGTGCTGCCCCCCCTCGGCCGCGCGCTCCTGCGCCGGGGCAGGAAGGTCTCGGCCGCGCTGATCCTGCAGAAGGCGAGCGACGCCGGCTTCGACGCGCCCGGGCTCGCGGAGGATCTCGCCGAGGTGCGGCGCGCGATCGAGGCGACCCCGGCCGGGTGGCTGCTCACCCTCTCGTGAGGCGACGATCGCCTCGCAACTGGCCTCGGGGCGCGGGATCGCGTAGGCTTTTCTTCGAGGAGGACGGATGAGAAAGAACTTCGTGCTCGACACCAACGTGCTGCTCCACGATCCGAACGCGATCTTCGCCTTCGAGGACAACCAGATCATCATCCCGATCTACGTCGTCGAGGAGATCGATCGCTTCAAGAAGGATCTGTCCGACCTCGGCCGGAACGCGCGCCAGATCTCCAGGATCCTCGACCGGCTGCGCTCGGGCGGCGAGAAGCTGTCCGACGGCGTGCCCGTGGAGGGGACGAACGGCGGAAGCCTGCGCGTGGCGTTCGCCCGGCAGGAGCTCCCGCCCGAGTTCGCGCTCGACGGGCACACCTCCGACAACCGGATCCTCGCGACCGCGTTGAGCGTCCAGCACGACGATCCGGAAACGCCGCTCATCTTCATCAGCAAGGACATCAACCTGCGCATCCGCGCCGCGGCGCTCGGCTTCCAGGTGATGGACTACACGACCGAGAGCGCCGACATCTCGGAGCTGTACAGCGGCGTTGTCGATCTCGCGGTCCCGGACGAGGCGATCCGCGGGCTGTACCAGGCCGGCGAGGCGGAGGTCTCGTCCATGGTCCAACCCACCGAGGACGATCCGGAGGCCGCGCCGCCGCCCAACGCCTTCCTCGTGCTCACCGGCATCGGCGGCCAGGGATCGGCGATCGCGCGCGTGCAGCCCGACGGCAAGACGATGCGGCTCGTCAAGGGCCAAGGTCCCACCGTCTGGGGGATCCGGCCGAGGAACAAGGAGCAGCACTTCGCGCTCGAGCTCCTGCTCGACCAGAACATCCGGCTCGTGACCCTCGTCGGGCGCGCCGGGACCGGCAAGACGCTGCTCGCGCTCGCGGCCGGCCTGCAGAAGACCGTCGAGGAGCAGCAATTCCAGCGCCTGCTCGTGTCGCGGCCCGTGTTTCCGCTCGGCCGGGACATCGGCTTCCTGCCAGGCGACGTCAACGACAAGCTCCGGCCGTGGATGCAGCCCGTGCACGACAACCTCGAGCTGCTGCTCGGCTTGACGCCGGCGGAGAAGCGCAAGGGCCGCTCGAGCGAGGAGATCTTCGACATGGATCTCGTCCACATCGAGCCCCTGACCTACATCCGCGGCCGCTCGATCCCGCGCCAGTTCATCCTCGTCGACGAGGCGCAGAACCTGACGCCGCACGAGGTGAAGACGATCATCACGCGCGCCGGCGACGACACCAAGATCGTGCTGACCGGCGATCCGTACCAGATCGACAACCCGTTCCTCGACTCGACCAACAACGGCCTCGTCCACGTGGTCGGCAAGTTCCGCGACGAGGCGATCGCGGGGCACGTGACGCTCACGAAGGGAGAGCGCTCGGAGCTCGCCGAGCGCGCGGCGCAGCTGCTCTGATGGCTCTCCTGCGCGCCCGCGCCCTCGCGACGGCGCTCTGCATCGCCTGCAGCCCGAGCCCCCCGCCCGAGCCCGCGGCCCGACCGACGATCGCAACGAACGCCGAGCCGACCCCGCCGGCCCCCGAGGAGCCGGCCGCCCGGGCCCGCCGCGCGCACGCCGAGGCGCTCGTGCTCGACGCGCACTGCGACGCGTTGATGCGGGCGGTCGACGAGGGCGTCGACCTCACGGTGCGCAATCCCGAGGGCCACGTCGACCTGCAGAAGCTCCACGACGGCGGCGTGGACGCGCAGGTCTTCGCCCTGTGGGCCGATCCGGACGAGTGGAAGGGAAAGTACGGCCAGCGCCTCGACGCGATGTTCACGGCGTACGACGAGATGATCGAGCGGAGCGCCGGCGGGTTCGTGCGCGCCACGACCGCGGACGACGCCGAGCGGGCGGCGAAGGACGGGAAGATCGCCGCGTTCCTCGCCCTCGAGGGAGCCTACGCGATCGACGGCGATCCCAAGGCGCTGCCCGCCCTGCGCGAGCGGGGGGTCGCCTACGTGACGCTCACGTGGTGGCACAACACCTCCTTCGCGGACGGATCGGGCGCCAAGCCGCGGTGGCACGGGCTCAACGGGCGGGGCCGGGCGCTCGTCCGCGAGCTGAACCGCCTCGGCATGATCGTCGACGTCTCGCACGCGTCGGACGAGACGTTCTACGACGCGCTCGAGGCGACGACCGCGCCGGTGATCGCCTCGCACTCGGGGGCGCGCGCGGTCGCGGACCACCACCGCAACCTCGCCGACGACATGCTCCGCGCGCTCGCGAAGAACGGCGGCGTGGTCGGCATCGACTTCGTCGCCGGGTTCCTCGACGCGGAGAACGGGAAGGCGTCGGAGGCGCTCCGCAAGGCGCTCGCGCCGCAGT
>JALNZK010000110.1 GCA_023229365.1 Pseudomonadota bacterium
CTTCGCCGCCTGCGGCGCCGCGGCCGCGGGCGGCAAGACGGCCCGCCCGGGTTCGGTGCAGACCGGGCTCGCCGCCTACTACGCCGACAGCCTGCACGGCAGGAAGACCGCGAGCGGCGCGACGTACGACAAGGACGCCCTGACCGCCGCGCACCGCACCCTGCCGTTCGGGACGATCGTGGAGGTGACGAACCTCGCGAACAGGAGGACCGTCCGCGTCGAGATCAACGATCGCGGCCCCTTCGGCGACGCGGATCGCGTCATCGACCTGTCGCGCGCGGCCGCGGAGCGGATCGACATGATCCGCGCGGGCGTCGTGCGCGTGCGCGTCGAGGTCGTGGAAATGCCGCCGGGCTAGAGCGGGATCGCGCGGATCCACCCGTGCCTGTCGGGTTCCTCTCCCAGCTGGATGCCGGTGAGCTTCTTGTAGAGCTTGGTGCAGTGCTCGCCGGGCGTGTCGTCCTGCCGGTAGACCGCCTTGCGCTCCCCGAAGGTGATCGAGCCGACCGGCGTGATCACGGCCGCCGTGCCGCAGCACCCCGCGTCGACAAACTGGAAGATCTCCTCGACGTCGACGAGGCGCCGCTCGGGGCGCATCCCGAGCTCCTCGGCGATCGTCACGATGGACATGTTCGTGATCGACGGCAGGATCGACGGGCTCTTCGGGGTCACGTACTGGCCGTCCTTGGTGACGCCGAAGAAGTTGGCCGGTCCGGACTCGTCGAGGTAGCGCTTCTCCTTGGCGTCGAGGTAGAGCACCTCGGTGTAGCCCGCCTTCTTGGCGCGCAGGCTGGCGCGCAGGCCCGAGGCGTAGTTGCCGCCGACCTTGACGTCGCCGAGCCCGTTCGGGGCGGCGCGGTCGTATTCGTTTTCCACTATCAGGTGGACCGGCTTGAAGCCGGTCTTGAAGTACGGCCCGACCGGGGTGACGAACACGATGAACATGTACTCGTCGGCGGGCTTGACGCCGACCTGCGGGCCGGTCCCGATCAGCAGCGGCCGGACGTACAGGCTCGCGCCGGTCCCGTACGGCGGGATGTACTTCGCGTTGGCCTTGACCACGCGGAGCACCGCGTCGATGAACAGCTCCTCCGGCACCGGCGCCATGAAGGTCTTCTCCGCGGAGCGGATCAGCCGCCGGGCGTTCTCCTCGACGCGGAACACGACGGCGCGCCCGTCCTTCTGCTCGAAGACCTTGAGCCCCTCGAAAGCCTCCTGGCCGTAGTGCAGGCACGTCGCGGCCATGTGCATGGGCATCGTGATGTCGCCCGTGATCACGCCCTCGCTCCACTTGCCGTCCTTCCAGGTGTAGCGGATGTTGTAGTCGGTCTCGTGGTAGCCGAACGCCAGGTTCTTCCAGTCGAGCTTCGCCTTCTCCATGATCGCCTCCTCGTGTCCCGCCCCGGTCCGATCCACCCATACCACGGCCGCGCTGCGGGTTGTCAAAGGGATTTCGGGCAATTCAGGGGTGCTTCCGCTCCACCTCTTCGAGCCGCTCTAGGGCGTCGAGGGAGAGGGCCCGGACCTCGGGGATCTCGTGTCCGATGGCGGTCATCTCGAGGTAGGCGCGCGCCTCGTTGCCGCCGAGCTTCGAGATCGCCTCTATGGCGCGCACCTCGCTGCGCACGTCGCCGCGCCGGATTCCCGCGATGAGCACGGGCACCGCGCTCCAGTCGCCGATCGCGACGAGCGCGTCCGCCGCCGCCTCGGCCACCTGCGCGCGGGGATCGTCGAGCACCGCCCCGATCGCCGGCACGGCCGCCCTGCACTTCCCGTCCGCGAGCAGCGCGAGCGCGAGCAGCTGCTCGTCGGGCTCCGCGCCGTCGAGGGCCCGGACCCAGGCAGCCTCGTCCGCGCCGTACAGGACGAACATCGACGCGAGCGCCTTGCCGAGATCGTCCACGCCGCGCCGCGCGAGCTCGGAGGCGTCGCTCCGCCCCTGCGCCCGGCCGGTCGCGACGATCGCGGCGCGGATCGGCACGCGGGCGTCGACGCCCTGGAGCTTCGCCTCGACGCGCACTGCGGCCTCCTCCCCCGTCGCGCTCCACGTCCCGGTCACGTCGAGCCGCGGCGCTGCGCCCTCCCGGGCGCGCGCGGGGAAGCGCGGCAGGCGCGCGATCATCGCCGCGGCGTCCGCCCGGAAGGACCGCGCGTCCGGCACGGTGGCGCCGCCTCCCGCGGCGGGCGCGAGCGCAACCGCCCCCGCCTCGACTCTGACGGCCGCGCCCTTCTCGCCGTCCGCTCCGCCGCACGCCGCCGCCAGGATTGCGACCGCCGACGAGAGCGCGATGTGGCGAGGTGATCGAGGGAGGCGCATCGGCCGGATCAGAAGCCGATCTGGCCCATCAGCGTGACCTCGTGGACGTCGGGCTGGTACGCCATCCATGGAACGAGGTAGCTCTTGCTCTGATCGGCCGGGAGCTGGCCGCGGTACTCGAGCTGCAGCTTCATGTTCTGGCCGAAGACGTAGTAGTTGAGCGCCGCGGTGAACTCGTGGACGTGATCCAGCTCGCGCTTCACGTCCGCGTCGTACATGCCGTACCGGAACGCGGGCTCGAGCCCGATCGCCTTGATGTAGAAGGCCGCCTGGGCGGACGCGCCGAACGACCGCATGACCCACTTCTCCTTCTGGCCGGCGGCGTCCGCCGTGTACAGCACGACGCCGTGATCCGAGTTGCGGAAGAAGACGCTGCCCATCACCGAGAGCCCCCACCACTTGAAGAGGACGTCGCCCGTGACGTTGGAGTCCTCGGAGTTGTAGACCGCGTCCTTGCTGCTGACGATGCTCGGATCGCGGTGCTGCGGCAGGTCGAAGAAGTAGGAGGCGCCGATGCTGAGCAGCGGCCTCTCGGCGGCGTCGATGTCGGACATCCCCGCCGACATGGCGCCGAGCGGGTCGGTCCAGAGGCGGCCGCCGACGAGGACGTCGCGGTTGTCGTTGCCGACGTTCGGGCCGCTGCCGTTGAACACGCCGACCGCGTAGTTGAACACGGCGCTCGCGATCTCGCCGTGGACCATCAGGCCGCGGTCGTAGCCGAAGCTCGAGCCGCGCACCGTCTCGTAGTCCCAGCCGCAGGCGAGCGCCGTGCAGACCGCCGGGTTGTCGGACTCGCCCCATCGCGCGTAGCGCCGCGTCATGAGCGCCGGCGACGTGAAGGTGAGCGCGTTCGCGCCCACGAGCGTCTCGCGGTCGAACGGGACCTTGAACTGGCCGGCGCGCACCTTGAGCTCGGGCATGGGCGCGAACTCGCCGTAGAACGCGAGCACCCGCAGCGCGTGCTGGTTCACGGTGACGCGGTTGTACCGCGCGTCGGCCTCGACCGCCGCGTTGTAGGGGTACGACACCTTGCCGTTCAGCGTGCCGTAGTCGAGCTCGCCCAAGAAGTGGACCACCTCGAAGACCTGGGCCTTGAGGTAGAGCCGCGTGGCGGCGAGCCCGAAGCCGTTCGCCGTGACCTCCGTGTCGCCGCCGCTCGGGACGAGCTGTCCCTCCGCGTTCAGGACGCCCTGGACCGCGCCGTAGGAGTTGAGGTCGTAGACCTTGTTGATCGTCATCTGCCAGTACGGCTTCGCGAACCCGCCGATCACGAGCTTGTGCTTGCCGTCGCGCGACTGGACGAAGAACCCCTTGTCGTAGCCGGCGACCTCGTTCTTCGTGGCCTCCTCGAGCTTCGCCTTGAGGTCCCCTATCTCCCGCCAGAGGTTCTCGATCTCCTCGCCGGCGGCGTCGAGGCGCGCGTCCCGCTCCTCGTCGGCGGCCGCCAGCTCGGCCGCGCCCTCCTTGACCTCGTCGATCCGGGCGGCCATCTCGTCGACCTTCGCCTGCAGATCCACCTGCAGCTCCCGGAGCTTCGCCGGGTCGTCGGCGCCGACGATCTCCCCGAGCGTCTTGTCCATGCGCTGGACCTGGGTCTCGAGATCCGCGACCCGATCCTGGACCTTCTTGGGCTTCTCCTTCGCCTTCCCCTCCTGGGCCTGCGCGACCCCGGCGAAGGCGAGCGTGAGCACCGCGGCCGCGAGGGCGGCCCATGCAGCTTTCCCGCGTATCGTCGTCATCATCCTTCTCCTCGTGTTTGGGCCAGAAATCGCCGGCATCTTATCCCGAACGAGTGTCGATTTCCACACGGGAGGTTCCCCCGTGCGCGAAAACGGTTCAGGGGTTCCCCCGCACGGCGCGCAGGGGCGGGTAGAGGAAGCCGACCGCGCGCGGCCTGTCGAGCGTCCTGTACCGCGCCTCGACGTCGCGCTGCCAGCGCGCCTCGCTGCCGCGCATCGTGTCGATCATCGCCGCGGCCGCGACCGCGTCCCCCACGTAGCGGATCCGCCGGACCTCCGCGAGCAGCTCCCCGACGGCGCGCCGCGCCGCCGCGAGATCCGTCACGCCGCACCGCAGCGGCTCGCCCGGCTTCCCGTCCCCGCCCGTGACCTCGATCGCCCCCTTGGCCAGGAGGTTGCGCGCGATCGCCCGGCGCGCGGCGGCCGCGGCCGCGAGATCCTGCGGCGGCGCCCCGAACCCGTACGACTCGAACGCCCAGCCGACGTAGTCCTCGTACAGCGCCCGCGCGCACTCCTCGCTCGCGACGATCCCGATCTCCCGCGCGGCCGGGTCGAGCGCGAGGTACAGCGCCGCGAGGTCCGCGCGCATCGCCGCCAGGAGCTCCGCGTGCGCCCCCAAGTGCGTCGCGATCCACCCCGGCGGCCGGGTTTCCGTGCCGTCCGTGCCCCGCCCCGCCGCCTCCCGGAGCGCGAGGAGCGCGAGGCGCGTCCGCGCGCGCCACTCGAGCCTCAACCGCGCGGTCGCTTCGTCGCGCGAGTAGAGCCCGGCGATCCGCCTCCCCACGGCGCCGTCGAACGCCGCGGCGGCCCCGGTCAGGAGCCAGACCTCGCCGCGCCCGCCCGCGTCGACCTCCACCAAGGGGCCGTCGATCATCCGCCACAGCTCGCCTCGGCCGTGGAGCGGCCCGAGGGAGCCCGCGGCGAAGATGTCGCGGACCGCGCGCGTCCTGCGGCCCTTCGCGGCGGCCTCCGTGACGCTCTTTCCGCCGCCCTGGGCGCGGACGATCTTGTCGAGCGCCGCGGCCTTCGCCGAGACGGCGTCCAGGAGCCGCTGCTCCTCCTTCGCCGGGACGCCCACGAGCCCGCGGGGCTCGCCGCCGCGCTCGGCGGGGCCGAGCCCGAGCAGGAAGCACGTACCCGGCGCCTCGTCCACTTTCGGGAGCGCAGGGATCTTCTCTTGCGGAGCGGCCGCGATCTCCGCTGCCCCGGCGCCCGCGTCCGCCTCGCTCGCGTCGGGCCGGCCGAAGATCGCCGGCCGGATCGCGGCCATCAGCGCCTCGATCTCCTGCACGCGATCTGCGCCGAGCAGCGAAGGCGATCGCGGGACGTCGAACGCGGAGCCGGAGCGGGCGGCGAGCTCGGCCGCCGAGGCCAGCTCCCCCGGGATGAACTCCGGCCGCAGGAGCCCGGCGGCGTTCGTGCGCGCGCCCTCCGCCCTCGGGGCGGTCCCGTGGTGGACGCGGAGCGCGAGGAGGTAGCGCTCGAGCCTGCCGCGCGTTGCGCCACTCAACGCGTCGCCGTGTCGGAGGATCTCCTCGACGGTGCGCCGGATGCGGAGGTTTTCGGGGCCGAGCCGCTCGAACAGGGCGTCGTCCGCCGCGCGGGCCGCCTCCAGCTCCGCGGCGACGGCGCGCGCGACGGGCGCCTCGAGCGCGGTCGCGAACGAGACGTCGACCGGGATCAGCCAGACGCCGCCCAGGCGCTCGACCCCGTCCGCGTCCTTCACGTTCTCCTCGACGCGCGGCGCGATCTCCTCGTCCACGACCGCCCAGTTGGGCTGCTCCGGCTCGAACGGGAGCTGCGGCGCGGCCGCCTCGCCGCACGCCGCCGCGAGCGAGGCCGCGAGGGCCCAGTGCGCGGCGCGCCTCATGCGCCGAACCTCGCGAGCACGGTGTCGCGGGCGGCCTCCCCGCTCTCGCGCGGGTGGTCCACCGTGTAGTGCAGGCCGCGGCTCTCCCGGCGCGCCCGCGCCGAGTCGATGATGAGGTGGGCGACGGTCGAGATGTTGCGCAGCTCGAGCAGGTCGGACGTGATCACGTACTTCCAGTAGTACTCCTTGATCTCCTCCATCAGCACGTCGTGGCGCCGCCTGGCGCGGGCCAGCCGCGAGTCGGAGCGCACGATGCCGACGTAGTTCCACATGTAGCGCCGCAGCTCGTCCCAGTCCTGCGACACGACGACCGTCTCGTCGCTCGGCACGGCCGCGCCGATCTCCCAGTCGTGGACGTCGTCGAACGACGGGCGGCCGGTCTCCCGCGCCGCGAGCCCCGCCCGGTGCGCGAACACGAGCCCCTCGAGCAGCGAGTTCGACGCGAGCCGGTTGGCGCCGTGGAGCCCCGTGCACGCGGTCTCGCCGATCGCGAACAGGCCGGGCACCGTGGTGCGGCCGTCCCTGTCCGTGAGCAGCCCGCCGCAGCTGAAGTGCGCCGCCGGGACCACCGGGATCGGCTGCGCGCCGATGTCGATGCCGTGCTCCGCGCACGTCGCGCTGATGGTCGGGAACCGCTCGGCCAGGAACGCGCGGTCGAGGTGCGTGGCGTCGAGCACGACGTGGTCGTGGCCGCTCTTCTTCATCTCCGAGTCGATCGCCCGCGCCACGACGTCCCTTGGGGCGAGCTCCCGGAGCGGATGGTAGTCGGCCATGAACGCGCGGCCCTCGAGATCGCGGAGCACCCCGCCCTCGCCGCGCAGCGCCTCGGTGATGAGGGCGCTCTTCGCATGCGGGTGGTAGAGGATCGTCGGGTGGAACTGGAAGAACTCCATGTTCGAAACCAAAGCGCCCACCCGATAGCCCATGGCGACGCCGTCGCCGGTCGCGATGTCCGGGTTCGACGTGTACAGGTAGACCTTGCCCGCGCCGCCGGTCGCGAGGACGGTGACCGGGGCGACGTAGGTGTGGATCTCGCCCGTGCGCGTGTCGAGCGCGTGGGCGCCCTTGCAGACGCGGTCCGCGAGGTGGCGACGGGGGACGATCACGTCGATCGCGACGTGGTTCTCGTGGATCTCGACGCCCGGCAGCGCGCGCACGTTGCCGAGCATCGTGCGGACCACCTCCCGCCCGGTCGCGTCCGCCGCGTGGACGATGCGGCGCGCCGAGTGCCCGCCTTCCCGTCCGAGATCGAGCTCGCCGGGGTGGCCCTTGCGCGTCGTGAACCGCGCGCCCAGGCTCTGCAGCTCGGCGATGCGCCCCGGCCCGTCGCGGACGCACATCTCGACGACGTCGCGCCGGCACAGGCCGCACCCGGCGGTCAGCGTGTCGGCGATGTGCGCCTCGAACGAGTCCGTGCCGTCGATGACCGTCGCCACCCCGCCCTGCGCCTGGCTGGTGGCCGAGACGTCCGCCGCGCGCTTCGTGAGCATGACGACGCGGCCGGTGCCCGCGACCGTGCGGGCGAATTCCAGGCCGGCGACGCCGGTTCCGATGACGAGGTAGTCGCAGTCGACGCGCATGGCGCGGACTATAATCCAAATCGATCGGGGTTAGCCATCGGAAGTGCGCGCCGCCGGCGCCGGAGAGCGATATCGACTCGTGCTCATTTGTCACCCCCGTGGTGGGGCATCATATCACCGAACGCGGGCAGATGCCCCTCGCACTAAGGCCGTGTCCCCAAGGCACCGTTGCTGTCTCATGAAACAGCGTGACTGCGACCCCCTCGCATCTCGACTGCGAACTTTCGCATCTCCACTGCTCAGCGGGCGCCGCCGTCCACTCCGGCGTCGGCGGGCCGCGCGGCGTCGGCGTCGAGGTTCTGGTAGCCGTAGAGCAGCGCCTCGGCGATCCAGGTGCCGATCTTGCGCGCGCCGTGCTCGGTCGGGTGGATCATGTCCGCGCCGCCGAGCCCCTTCCCGAGCCATCCGGCCATGCTGCCCTTGCCGCCCATGGCGCGCCACGTGTCGAAGAACGCGCAGCCCGTCTCGAGCGCGACCTCGCGCTGGACGGCGTTCAGCTTCTCGGGCATCGGCGCGGAGCCGAGGCCGCCGGTGTCGAGCCTGCGCGCCTGGTCCATGGGCCCGACGACGAGGACGGAGGCCTCCGGGAGCGCCTCGCGGACCGTCGCTATCACCTCGGCGAAGTCCTTGCGGTACTCGCCGAGGACGAGGAACCGGTTGGCGCCCTCGTTGGCGCCGAAGTGGAGCACGACGAGCCGCGGATCCCGCTGCCTGAGCTCCGCGATCCAGTGCGCGCGGTCGTAGCGGCCGAGCACCGAGGCGCGCGCGCCGTTGACCGCGAGGCTGTCCCAGACGACGCCCCGCTCCCCGCTCTCGAGCGCGGCGCCGAACACGCGGAGCTCGCCGTCGTTGTTGAACTCGATCTCCACGCGCGACGCGCCCCGCGGCACCTCGACCCCCTTGTGCGCGACGCGGCGCTCCGGCGCGCGCGTCTCGACGGTCTCCCGCTTCCCGCCGTCCACGATGACGTCGAAGCTGCCGCCGCGCGGCTGCTCGAGGTAGGAGAGGTCCACGGTCGACACCCGCCGGCCGATGTCGCCCTCGGCCGCGGGGCCGATGCGGACGCGCCCGTGGCTCTGGCGCTGCGCCTCGAACGCGACCCCGCCGAGCCCGTACAGCCCGTCCGCCAGCGGATCGGCGGTGATCGGCCGCGCGCGCCACTTGCCCCACGCGCCGTGGGTCACGCCCTCGTGTCGGTACCAGCGCCACGGCTTGCCGAGCAGGATGAAGCCGTGCCCGCCGTCCCCGAACCGCTGCTGGAGGATCGATCGCACCCGCCCGGAGAGGTGATCCGTGGTCAGGATGGAGTCGCCGTAGTGGATCGCGCGGACGACCCGCGCGCCCTCCCCGGCCTCGAGCGCCGCGAGCGCGAGGTAGAACGCCCGCATCGCGCCGCCGGGATCCTCTATCGCCAGGTGGGGCGCCGCGATCCGCGCGCCGCTCGCCACGCGCGCCGCCTCGCGGTCGACCTCGGCCGTGAGCGCCGCGGAGGGCGCCGACGAGGCCGCCCCGAAGGACAACCCGCCGGGCTCCGCGCCCGCCCCGCCGGCCTCCTCGGCCGCCGCGCCGTCGTCGGAGAGCCAGACGCGATCGACCGCGTAGGCCGCCGCGCCGAGCACGGCGAAGCACGCCGCGAAGACGACGATCTTGAAAGGCGGCCCCCGCCGGACCGGCTGGTCTTCTCCCGCGCTCATGTTGACGTGGCATACCGCCCAAAACCGTTGCCGTCGATGCGGTTTTTCGGCAATCTCTCGCGGGACGAGCCTGAAGTGGGAGGGCAACGGGATGAAGACAACGGCGTTGCGCGCGCTCGCGGCGGCGGCCGCGGCGATTCTGGCGACGGGCTGCGTGGTGGAGAACCAGGCCGCGGGAGGCGACGACGGCGGCGCGGACGGCGACTCGGACGCCGACGCCGGGGAGGACGCCGGCGCGTACCTCGCCTGCGACGAGAACGGCGACGTCTGCCACTTCGACGCGGACGGCGATCCTGTCGGCGTCGCCGTGGACTGCCCGGACCAGAACTCCGTGTGCGTGGAGACCGACGGCGGCGCGCCCGAGTGCCAGTGCGTCGCGCACTTCGAGCTCGCGACGGGCTGCTCCGCCTGCGAGACCGGCTGGGGCGGCGCGGCGTGCGCGGTGTGCGAGATCGGCTACGGCGGCGCCGCGTGCGCGGAGTGCGTCGAGCCGTACGTCTTCGCCGACGGGGAGTGCGTCTACGGCGCGATGTGCGGCGCGGACTCCCTGTGGCTCGACGACGGCGCCCTGCCCGGCACCGCTCGGCCGGACGAGGAGCTCGCGGTGGGCGGCACGCCGGGCGAAGGCACGACGGTCGATCTCGTCACCGGGCTCGAGTGGCAGAGGTGCCCCACCGGCACGGTCGGCGACGGCACCTCGTGCACGGGCGGAGACCCGGAGCGCGTCACGCACGCGGCGGCGATCACGCACTGCGCGGCGCCGTACGGCGGGCACGGCGATTGGCGGCTGCCCGAGGCGAGCGAGCTCCAGAGCCTCTTCGACTACAAGGACGGCCAGTTCCACATCAACGCGAACTACTTCTGGGGCCTCGCCGAGGAGATCTGGTCGTCGACCGAGATGCCGGGATCGGGCGGACAGTACTTCGTCGTGGGCTACGCCGGGATGAGCGCGGGGACGTCGGGCGACGACCTGGCCTACGGGCTCTGCGTCCGCGACGTCGCCGTGCCGGAGTCGACCGGGCCGCGCTTCGCGCTCGGCGCGGCGGACGGATCCACCGCGATCGATCTGTGGGCTGCCCGCGAGTGGCGGCGGTGCGCCTACGGCCAGGTATGGTACGAGGCCTCGTGCCTGGGCGTGCCCGAGCCCTGCGATCCCTTCGCCGATCCGCCGGCCGAGGACCCCGCGTGCGGCGACGAGTACGGGGGCCACGCGGACTGGCGCGTCCCGAACGCGGCGGAGATGACGAGCCTGCTCGCGTGGTGCGACGAGGCGCGCCACTACTTCGCGGAGGCGTTCGCCGTGCCGCTCGGGGGGGACAGGTACTGGACCGCCACCGCCCACCCCGACATGGACTACGTCTACGCGTTCGACCTCTCCGCGCGCCAGCCGATCGCGCTCGCGACCCCCCAGGGGCTGCCGGTGCTCTGCGTACGGGATCCGGGCTAGGGCTCCTCGTCCCTGCCCCCCTTCACGAGCGCGTCGTCGCCGAACCGCTCGCACACGGCGTCCACGGTGCGCTCGAGGCGCCGCGCCCGCTCTCCCCGCGGGTCCAAGAAGAGCTCGAGCTGCCCGCGATCGCCCTCGGCGCGGAGATCGTACGCCGCCATCCCGACGAGGCGGAACCGCTCCCCGAGATCGAGCTCGCCAAGGAGCGCCCGGGCCGCGGCCATGAACGCCTCGGCCGTGTCTGCGGGAGCGCGGAGGCGGGCCTGCCGCGTGTGCAGCCGGAACGCGTCCGTCTTGAGCTTCACGCGCACGCCCCCGGCGAGGAGACCCGTGCGGCGCACGCGCCGCGCCACCCGATCCGCGAGCGGCCCGAGGAGGCCCGACACGGCGGCCTCTCCCGTCACGTCCTCCGCGAGGGTCGTCTCCGCGCCGACGCTCCGGGCGTCGCGGTCCGGCACCACCTCCCGATCGTCGATCCCGTTCGCCAGCATCCACGCGTGCGGCCCGAGCGCGCCGAGCTCCGCCTCGAGGAGCGGCCGCGGCGCGCGCGCGACGTCGCCTATCGTCGCGAGCCCGAGCGCCTCGAACCTGGGGAGCGTCTTCGCGCCGACACCCCACAGGCACGACACCGGCAGCGGGTCGAGGAACGCGGCCACCTCCCCCGGCGGCACGACGGTCAGCCCGTCCGGCTTCCTCCTGTCGCTCGCCACCTTGGCGACGTACTTCGTGCACGACACGCCGACCGAGATCGTGAGCCCGCCCGTGGCCTCGCGCACCTCGCGCCGGATCCGCTCCGCCGCCTCCCCGGGCCCGCCGAACAGCCCCTCGGTGCCGGTCATGTCGAGGAACGCCTCGTCCAGGCTGAGCGGCTCGACCAGCGGCGAGAAGCGGCCGAACACCTCCATGATCCGCTCCGAGCACTCCGCGTACCGCGCCATGTCCGGCGGCACGACGACGGCGTCCCTGCACCGCCGCACCGCCTCGGCCATGGGCATGGCGCTGTGCACGCCGTACCTCCGCGCCTCGTAGCTCGCGGTCGAGACGACGCCGCGCCGCAAGGGGCCGCCGACGATCACGGGCACCCCGCGCAGCTCGGGCCGGTCGCGCTGCTCCACGGCCGCGAAGAACGCGTCCATGTCGGCGTGGAGGATGGTCCGCGGCCAGGGGTGCGCGTCGCTCACGCGGCGAGGTTACACCACCCGGAAGGCGCCGTCTTGATGTACACTCCCCAGTCGAAGCGCCCGGCGGCGCGAAAGGGGGTCGTCATGAGGACACTGCTTCTCGGCGTTCTGCTCGCGGCGGCGTGGGTCGCGCTCGCGGCCTGCGACGGCGGCGGCGACGGAGGGGACTCCGACTCGGACTCGGATTCCGACTCGGACTCGGATTCCGACTCGGACTCCGACACGGACTCCGACTCGGACTCCGACACCGATTCCGACACGGATTCCGATTCCGACTCCGACACGGATTCCGACGCCGACGCCGTGTGCGAAAGATGGAACGCGGACCGCGCGGATCTCTCGGAGGGCGCCTGGTCCGGCTCCTTGGACACGTGCGACGCCGGCGACATCACGGAGTCGGCCCGGGAGAGCGCGCTGCGCCTCGTCAACCTCTACCGCTGGCTCTGCGGCCTCCCGGCCGTCACCGACGACGCGACGAAGAACGCCGGCGCGCAGGAGTGCGCCCTCATGATGCACGCGAACGGCACGCTCAACCACTACCCGCCCACGTCGTGGACCTGCTACTCGGACGCCGGCGCGTCGACCGCCGGGCAGAGCAACATCGCGACCGCCGCCGCCGTCGGGGCCGTGGACCTCTACATGGTGGATCCGGGCAACCCGACGACGATCGGGCACCGGCGCTGGATCCTGTCCAACTCGCTCGGCCCGATCGGCATCGGCTCGACGAGCGGCTATTCGTGCATGCACGTCCTCTACGGCAGCGGATCGGCCGGCGCGTCGTGGACCGCGTGGCCGCCTTCGGGCCAGGTGCCCATCGCGGCGTTCACGCCCTCGTGGTCCAGCGTCGACGACACCGGGTGGACCGTGCAGAGCGACTCGATCAGCCTCTCGAGCGCGGACGTGACCGTCACGCTGGGGGGCGACGACAAACCCGTGACCGTCACGCACCTGCTCGAGGGCTACGGCAGCTCGAGCGCGATCTCGTTCATCCCCTCGGGCTGGTCGACCGCCGCCGGGAACACGTACCACGTCACCCTGTCCGGCGTCTCGTCGCCCATCGAGTATGACGTCGAGGTCATCGACTGCCCGTAACCCTTCTGCACCGGAGAACCACATGGAACAGAAAGTGAAGATCGTCGCGACGCTCGGCCCGGCGAGCGACTCCCCCGAGATCGTGCGCGCCCTGATCGCCGCCGGCGCGGACGTGTTCCGGCTCAACTTCTCGCACGGGACGCACGAGGGGCACCGCCGCGCCTTCGACACCGTGCGCGCGGAGGCCGGGCGGGCGGGCGTCTGCACCGCCGTGCTCGCGGACCTGTGCGGCCCCAAGATCCGGATCGGCGAGGTCGCGGGCGGCGGCGTCCCGATCGCGACAGGCGACGACATCGAGCTCACGACCGAGAAGATCGCCGGCGACGCGCGGCGGGTCTCGACGACGTACAGGCCGCTCCCGAGGGACGTGAAGCCGGGGGCCCGCATCCTCCTCGACGACGGCCTGCTCGAGCTCGAGGTCGCGTCGATCGCGGGCGAGCTCGTCCGCTGCCGCGTGATAGTCGGCGGCGTCCTCAAGAGCCACAAGGGGATGAACATCCCGGGAACGCCCCTCTCGACGCCAGCGATGACCGACAAGGATCGCGAAGATCTCGCGTTCGCGCGGGAGCTCGGGGTCGACTACGCCGCGCTCTCGTTCGTGCGCCGCCCCGAGGACGTGCTCGAGGCCAAGGCGCTCGCCGGCGACATCCCGGTGATCGCCAAGATCGAGAAGCCCGAGGCGATCGCCTCGCTCGACGCGATCATCGCCGCGGCGGACGGCATCATGGTCGCGCGGGGCGATCTCGGGGTCGAGGCGGGCGCGGAGCAGGTGCCGCTGCTCCAGAAGCGGATGGTGCGCGACGCCGTGTCCGCGGGCAAGCCGGTGATCGTCGCCACGCAGATGCTCGACTCGATGATCCACAACCCGCGGCCGACGCGCGCCGAGGTGTCCGACGTCGCGAACGCGGTGCTCGACGGCACGGACGCGGTGATGCTGTCCGGCGAGACGGCGAGCGGCGCGTACCCGGTCGAGGCCGTGCGCGAGATGGCGGCCATCATCCGCGAGGTCGAGGCGAGCGAGCTGTTCCACGCCCTGCCCCTCCCGGTGCGCGTCTGCGAGTACAGCTTCTCGAACGCGATCGCCCGCGCCGCGGTCACCGCCGCCGCCGAGCTCGACCTGAAGGCGCTCGCGGTGTACACCGAGACCGGCCACTCTGCGGCGCTCGCGAGCTCGTGCCGGCCGAACGGCCCGGCGCTCGTCGGCCTCTCGCGGCACGATCACGTGCTCAGGCGCCTGAACCTGCGCTGGGGGATCCGGCCGATCCACGCCGGCTGGGTCGAGGGCGTGCACGGCGTCGTGATGCAGGCGGAGAAGATCCTGCTCGAGGGCGGGTTCGCGATCCAGGGCGACGACGTCGGGATCACCTTCGGCATGCAGGACGCGACCGGCCCCGGGCGCACCGACGTGCTCAAGCTCTGGCGGATCAAGGGTCAGCGGTAGATCACGAACGATCGGAAGAACGCCGTGTTGTTCGACACGCGCATGCCGGCGGTGCCGTCCATGGCGTCGGGCACCTGCCCGTCGTCGAGGGTGAGCGTCGCGGCGGCGCCCAGCTCCTCCTCGTACGTGCACGCCAGCGACACGCCGTTGAAGTAGACGCGCACGCGCCGCCACGCCGAGTCGGTGCTCGTCCCCGCGATCGGGACGCTCCCCTTCTGCCCGAGGAAGATCCCGTCGTTCTCCCAGACGGAGAGCGTGTCGCTGTTCTCCTCGTAGACGCAGGCCCACCACTCGTTGAAGACGTCGACCGTCCGCGCGAAGACGAGCCCGGAGTGGACCGCGCCGCTGGCGCTCGCGAGGCCGCCGTCCATGGTCACCTCGACCGAGAAGGCGCCGCCCTCGATGGCGTGGCTCTCGTACACGTAGTTGCCGCCCGCGATCGCCGCCGCGCCGGTGACCTTGTCGGAGCCGTGCGTCCAGGTGCCGCCGTCGGCGGCCCAACCGTCGGCGCCGGTGAGCGGCAGGAACAGCGCGACCTCGCCGAGGAGCTCCGCGTTCCACGACGCCTCGCACGCGTCGCCGAGGCCGTCCTCGTCGGCGTCCTCCTGCCCCGGGTTGCCGTAGGTCGGGCAGTTGTCGCAGTTGTCGTCCCGCCCGTCGCCGTCCTCGTCGTGGCCGTCCCCCGGGCAGTCCGTGTCGGTGTCGGTGTCCGGGCCGCCGTCCGCGTCCGAGTCGCCGTCACCGTCCGTGTCCGAATCGACGTCCGTGTCCGAATCGGTGTCGACATCCGTGTCCGAACCCCCGGCGTCCCCGCCGAACTCGGGCGGGTCCCCCCCGGAGCAGGCGACGAGCGCCGCGGCTGCGGCGATCCAGATGAGCTTGTCCATGTCGATATTCTACCACCGACTCGAGGCGCGCGGCGATACACTCTGCAGGGCATGGACGTTTACGACTTCGAACTCGCGCGCGTGAGGATGGTGGAGCGGCAGATCCGCGCCCGTGGGGTGGGCGACCCGCGCGTCCTCGACGCGATGCGCCGCGTGCCGCGCCACGAGTTCGTCCCCGAGGAGCTGCGCCACGAGGCGTACGCGGATCACCCGCTGCCGATAGGCGCCGGACAGACGATCAGCCAGCCGTACATCGTCGCGTACATGACCGCGGCGCTCGCGGCCCGGCCGGGCGCCCGCGTCCTCGAGATCGGCACCGGCTCCGGCTACCAGACCGCCGTGCTGTGCGCGATGGGGCTCGAGCCGTTCTCGGTGGAACTCGTGGCGCCGCTGCTGGAGCGCGCCGCGAGCACCTTGTCGCGGCTCGGGTGCGCCGCGCGGCTTTCGCTCGGCGACGGGCACGACGGGCTGCCCCGGGAGGCGCCCTTCGACGGGATCCTTGTCACCGCGGCGCCGCGGAGGATCCCGGAGGCGCTCGTCGATCAGCTCGCAGAGGGAGGCCGGATCTGCATCCCGGTCGGCGAAAACGCACAGGATCTCGTGACCGCCGTCAAGCGCGACGGCGCGCTGCGGATCATCGATCGCATCCCGGTGCGGTTCGTGCCGCTCGTCTCGCCGCCCGTCCCCCCCCTAAAAACTAGCGTTCGCGCCGCCCAGGAGGCACTGAAGCCCTGGATTCGATGATAGAATGACGCCATTGAGATGAACCGGCTCGAGCACCTCGCACGCCCCCTCCTCTGCGCGTTCGCGCTCGTCGCGGCGCATGCGCCGTTCGCCGCCTGCGACGAGACCTCGCGCGGCTCCTCGAGCGACACCGACGCCGACACCAACGCCGACACCGACTCGGATTCGGACACCGATGCGGACGCGGGCACCGACGCGGGCACCGACTCCGACGCGGACACCGACTCCGACACCGAGTCCGACGCCTGCGACTCCCTGCCCGCCGCGCCGCTCTTCGTGGAGGAGCTCAGCGGGCCGGTGGGGTTCAAGGACGTCGTGTTCGACACCGACGGCTTCGTCATAGGCGCCGGGCCCGACGGCGACAACCTGTTCAAGGCAGCGACGGAGAGCGCCGCGTACCTCTTCGTGGACGGCGTGGAGGCCGCGCAGGGGATGGACGTGCTGCCGGGCGGCGATCTGGTCGCGGCGACGTCCAACTACGGCCTCGTCCGGATCGACCCCGCCGGGACCGTGACCAGCCTCGTGCCGGCGCTCCACATGCTGTACGGGGTCATGGTGGGCCCGGACGGCATGGTCTACTGCGCCGACAACACGAACCTCTACCGCGTCGACCCCTCGGACGGCGCGTACGACCTGATCGTCTCGGGGATCAGCGCGCGCGGCGCGGACTTCAGCCCGGACCACACGCGGCTCTACATTTCGTCGAACGCGGCGGACATCGTCACCGGCGCGGGCCGGATCTACGTCGCCGAGCTCGACGACGAGCTGGAGATCATCGCCGCGCCCACGCTCTTCGCGAGCATCCCCGACGCGGGGAACTGGCTCGACGGGATCCGCGTCGACGCCTGCGGCAACGTGTACGTGCCCAGTTACGGCACGCACTCGCTGTACCGGATCTCGGAAGCGGGCGAGGTCTCGACCTACTACTCGTGGGCCGAGCCTAACCGGTACGGGCACGGCCTGAAGTGGGGCAGCGGCGTCGGCGGCTGGGACGACATGTCGATCTTCCTGCCGCAGCCGTACGACGGGAACACGGTCGTCCGGCTGGAGGTCGGGGTCCACTACCGCGATTGAGGACGAGGAGCTTAAAGAATGCTTGCTGGAGATCCCATCCTTTCCCGTCATCGCTGGCCGGCGATCCTCGTCGCGGTCGCGCTGTGCGCCGCGTGCGGCGACGACGACTCGAACGAGCCCGAGGACACGGACTCCGATACCGAGCCCGACGGCGGCGCGGACACCGACTCCGATACGGATGTCGACACCGATACGGACACCGACTCCGATACGGACTCCGACACCGACACGGACACCGACACGTTCGACTGCACGACCGTCCCGGCCGCGCCGCTCTCCATCGAGGAGCTCGTCGGGCCGGTCGGCTACCACGACGTGGCATTCGACTCAGAGGGGTTCATCATCGGAACGGACGGCTACAACCTGTTCAAGGCGAACTCCTCCAGCGGCGCCTACGTCTACGTGAACGGCCTGACGGGCGTGCAGGGGATGGACGTGCTCCCGGGCGGCGATCTCGTGGCGGCCTCGGCCTCCGAGGGGATCGTCCGGATCACGCCGTTCGGCACGCGCACCTCGATCGCGCCGAGCATCGACGGGGGGTACGGCGTGACCGTCGGGCCGGACGGCATGGTGTACGTCGGCGACAACAGCACCCTTTACAGGATCGATCCGGACACCCACGCCGTCGAGACGCTCTCGACGAGCCTCGGCGCGCGGAACATCGAGTTCAGCCCGGATCTGAGCCTGATGTACATCGGCTCGTTCGGCACCGGGCAGATCCACGCCGTGGCGATCGACGCCGATCTGGGCTGGATCGGCTCGCCCTGGCTCTTCGCGACCATCACCGACATGGACTGCACCTTCATGGACGGCTTCGGCGTCGACGTCTGCGGCAACATCTTCGTCTCGTGCTACCCGATGATGCTCTATCGCGTCACGCCCGACGGCACGGTGTCGCCCTACCACACGTGGACCAGCCCCTCCTACGGGCACGGCCTCCAGTGGGGCA
>JALNZK010000111.1 GCA_023229365.1 Pseudomonadota bacterium
TCGTGGACGCGGCCCTCGCCGACTCCGGCGACGGCCTGACGTGGAGCACGGCCTACACGACGATCCAGGCCGGGATCTACTCGGCCGGCAGCGCGGTGACCGCGGTCGGCGGGCCCGAGTACTGCCACGTCTGGGTGAAGGCCGGCACGTACGCGCCGACCGAGGGGAGCGGCGACAACGCGACGGTGCTGCTCGTGGACGGGGTCCGCGTCTACGGCGGCTTCTCGGATACCGCGCTCCTTTGGGCGGATCGCGATCCCGCGGGGAACCTCACGACGGTCGACGGCGCCGGCGTGTACCACGTGGTCACGGGCGCCGACGGCGCGGTGATCAACGGTTTCGTCATCACCGGCGGCAACACCCAGTCGGCCGGTGGCGGGATCGACGGCGCGGGCATGTACAACCTCGACGCGTCGCCGCGGGTCGAGGAGTGCACGTTCAACGACAACTACTCAGAGAGCGACGGCGGCGGGATGTACAACGCGGGCGCGGCCGCGCCGGTGATCGTCGGCTGCACCTTCACCGGGAACACCGCGGAGTCGAACGGCGCCGCGATCGCGAACACGGGCACGAGCGCGCCGACGATCGAGGACTGCCTGTTCGAGGACAACGAGGCGGCCAGCGGGATGGGCACCGGCAACGGCGGAGCGATCTCCGGGTCGACCTCGGCCGTCGTCGCGATCTCGAGGTGTACGTTCCGGAACAACCTGGCCGTCGAGCACGGCGGCGCGATCTATTTCAACGCGGCGACCGGCTCCGTGTCGGTCGTCGATTCGACGTTCGAAGGCAACGCGCTCCAGTTCGGCGGCGGCGCGAACGACGGCGGCGCCGTGTACGTGAGCGGATCGACCGCGACGATCGAGCGCTGCGTGCTCTCGGGCAGCGGCGCGCCGAACGGCGGGCGAGGCGGCGGGTTGTACGCGGCCAACTCGATAACCACGGTCGTGAACACCGCGTTCCTGCAGAACACGGTGGGCTCCGGGACCGGCGGCAACTACGGCGGCGCGATCTACGCGACCGGCGGCACGATGACGATCACGAACTGCACGCTGTACGGGAACGCGGCGACGACCAGCGCCGAGAACCTGGGCGGCGGCATTTATCTGTCGAGTTCTGCGAACGTCGACAGCCAGAACACCATCATCTGGGGGAATACACCTCAAGGGATCTACGTGGTGGCCGGCGGGAGCTGCTCGAACGTGTACAGCGATCTCCAGGACGGCGCGGGCAACCCCGACTACAACAACATCAGCGAGGATCCCGTCTTCGTCGGCGGCTCGCCCTACGATCTTCACCTCCAAGGGACGTCGCCCTGCATCGACGAGGGGACCGCGGCCGGCGCCCCGGCGGTCGACCTCGACGGGGATCCGCGCCCGACGGGCGACGGGTACGACATGGGCGCCTACGAATTCTGAACCGCCGGAGGAGGCCATGACCGTGCACCCGCTCGCAGGCAAGCTTGCGCCGGCGTCGCTGCTCGTCGACGTCCCGGCGCTCGTCACCGCGTACTTCGCGGTGCGCCCCGATCCCGCCGCGCCCGAGCAGCGCGTGGCGTTCGGCACGTCCGGGCACCGCGGCGTGTCGACGAAGGGCTCCTTCAACGAGGCGCACGTCCTCGCCGTGACCCAGGCGGTGTGCGAGCACCGGCGGGCCGCCGGGATCGACGGGCCGCTGTTCCTCGGCGCCGATACCCACGCCCTGTCGTCCGCGGCGCGCGTCACGGCGCTCGAGGTGCTCGCGGCGAACGGCGTCGAGGTCGTGATCCAGGCGGGCGGCGGCTTCACGCCCACGCCGGCGATCTCGCACGCGGTGCTCGTCCACAACCGGGGCCGGACGGCGGGGCTCGCGGACGGGATCGTGATCACGCCGTCGCACAACCCGCCCGATAACGGCGGGTTCAAGTACAACCCGCCCCACGGGGGGCCCGCCGACACGGACGTCACCGAGGCCGTCGAGCGGCGCGCCAACGGGCTGCTCGAGGGCGGCCTCGAGGGCGTCCGCCGAATTCCGTACCAGCGCGCCCGGGCCGCCGCGTCCACGCACGAGCACGACTACGTCGCGGCGTACGTGGCGGAGCTCGGCGACGTCGTCGACATGGACGCGATCCGCGCGTCCGGCGTCCGCCTCGGCGTCGACCCGATGGGCGGCGCGGCGGTCGCGTACTTCGAGCCCGTCGCGGCGCGCTACGGCGTCGATCTTCGGGTCGTCAACGATCGCGTGGATCCGACGTTCTCGTTCATGACCGTGGACCGCGACGGGAAGATCCGGATGGACTGCTCGTCCCCCAACGCCATGGCGTCGCTCATCGCGATGAAGGACGACTTCGACGTCGCCTTCGGCAACGATCCGGACGCGGATCGGCACGGGATCGTGACGCCGCGCGGCCTCATGAACCCGAACCACTACCTCTCGGCGGCGATCTCGTACCTCTTCGGCAACCGCCCGGGCTGGCCCGAGGGCGCCGCGATCGGCAAGACGCTCGTGAGCAGCGCCATGATCGACCGCGTCGGCGCGCGGGCGGGCCGCGCCGTGGTCGAGGTGCCGGTGGGGTTCAAGTGGTTCGTCGACGGGCTCGTGCGCGGCGCGTTCGGCTTCGCCGGCGAGGAGAGCGCGGGCGCGGCGTTCCTCCGACGCGACGGGACGGTGTGGACCACCGACAAGGACGGGCTCATCCTCGGGCTGCTCGCGGCCGAGATCACGGCGAAGCTCGGGCGGGACCCGGCGGAGCTGTACGCGCGGCTCGCGCGGGAGCTCGGCGAGCCGGTCTACGAGCGGATCGACGCGGCCGCGACGCCCGCGCAGAAGAAGGCGCTCCAGTCGCTCTCGCCCGACGCGGTGACCGCCCGCGAGCTCGCGGGCGAGCCGATCCTGGAGAAGCTGACGCGCGCCCCGGGCAACGGCGCCGGGATCGGGGGGCTCAAGGTGACGGCGAAGAACGGCTGGTTCGCGGCGCGGCCGTCCGGCACCGAGGACGTGTACAAGATCTACGCGGAGAGCTTCCTCGGGACGGAGCACCTGCGGCGGATCCAGGAGGAGGCGAGGGAGATCGTCGCCGGAGCCATGAGATGAATGGGAGTCATGGGGTCGGGATTCGCATTCTTCGCATTCTTCGCATTCTTCTCATTCTTCCCATTTTTGGTAGACTCCACCCAATTTCGACGACGAGGAGGTACTCATGAAGACCCGAATCACTTGTGCTGTGTGTTGCGTGGCCGTCCTGTTCGCGCTCGGCTGCGGGGCCGGGGGCGGCCAGAAATCGACCACCGTGGAGATCTCTCCGCGGCCCATGCCCGAGGGCGGCAACTTCGACGGCGTGTTCCAGTCGCCGGCGTACGGCCGGATGGAGATCACCGTGCAGGGCGCGAACGCCGTGTGCCTGTACGAGGGCGAGCGCCACTACGGCAAGATCGAGGGGACGATCAGCGGCGACGTGCTGGCCTTCACGTGGACCCAGTGGAAGCAGGATCTCCAGGGCAAGGAGCGCTCGAGCACGGGGCACGGGTACTTCCGGTACGTCATCGAAGAGGAGAAGACCACCACCTCCTCCAAGCACGTGCATCGGCTCGTCGGCGAGTGGGGGTACGACGCGGACAACGCGGGCAACCCGTGGAAGGCGGTGAAGCTCGAGCGCGCGAAGAAGCAGCTCAAGCCGCACGAGAACGAGGAGATGGGGATGGGCGAGGACATGTCGCAGTCCGCCGGCTTCGACGCCGTGGCGGGCGAGGACTCGGTCGAGATGACTCCGGGCGCGGAGCCCGAGACCAAGGCCCCCACCATGCAGAAGGACGCGCCCGCCGAGGGCCTCGACAACCTGTTCTAGAGCCCCCCGCCGCATGGACGATCGACTCAAGGTGGTTGGCCTGACGGGTGGCATCGCCTCGGGCAAGAGCTCTGCCGCGCGGATGATGCGGAGGCTCGGGCTACCGGTGATCGACGCGGACGGCCTCGCGCACATGACGCTCGAGCAGGACGGCGAGGCGTATCGGCCCGTGCTCGAGGCGTTCGGGGCGGGCGTCCTCGGCGACGACGGCGTGGCGATCGACAGGCAGCGGCTCGGCCGGGTCGTATTCGACGACCCCGCCCGGCGCGCGGAGCTCGAGGCGATCACGCACCCGGCGATCTCGCGGCTCGCGCAGCGGGCGATCGACCTCGTCGAGGAGCGCGGCGAACGGCTCGCGATCTACGAGGCGGCGCTGCTCGTCGAGACCGGGATGCACAAGGGGCTCGCGGCGCTGATCGTCGTGTCGTGCCCGCTCGCCGCCCAGCTCGAGCGGCTCGTCGCGCGCGAGGGGTTCTCCAGGGCCGCCGCCGCGGCGCGCATCGCGTCCCAGCTGCCGCTCGAGGAGAAGGTCGCGGTCGCCGACTACGTCATCGACAACGGCGGCGAGCTCGTGGATCTGGAGGCGCGCGTCGCCGAGGTGTGCGCCGAGCTCCGCGGGCGTTTCACGGCCGGCGAGAGGTGATATGGTTGGGGCGGGGCTGCCCCGGAAGGAGGTCGCGGACGATGACCGACGGCAACGAATTCGTGGACCGCGAGACCGGGCGGGCGTTCGCCGACGCCCGCGGGCTCGTGGACGCTTTCATCGCGCGCTTCTCGGCGAAGGTCTCCGAGGCGCGGGGCGCCGCGATCGCCTTCGATCCGCTCGACGCGGACGGCTACACGTGCCTGAGCCGCGGCTCGGCGACGATCGGCATCAACGTCCTCGCCGAGCAGGGGACCCTCCTGTTCCTCTCGCGCGTCATCAAGGTCCCGGCCGAGAAGAGGGAGGAGCTCTACCGCTTCGTCCTCGAGCTCAACTACACCGCCACCTCGGACGCCGCGTTCGCGATCGAGCGGGACACGGACACCGTGTGCCTGCGGGCCATGCGGTCGCTCGCGGGCCTCGACTACGACGAGTTCGAGGACATGCTGCACTCGATCGCGGCGGTCGCCGACGAGTGGGACGACGAGCTCCGGGAACGCTTCTCCTGATCCGCGGGTTCGCTCCGCCGCGCGCCTCACCTTCACGGCCGAGCTTACGGGGCTCCCCGTCCGGTTGATCGTCCGGTGACGAAAAGGGTTGAGCGCGCCCGCGCGGGAAGATAGATCTCGGACGATGACGGCCGCCCTGAAGATCCTCGTCGACGTCGCGGTCTTCCGCCTCAAGAAGCTCGAGATGGCGAACCTGATCACCGCGGGCGCGGTCATGGTGGCGCTCGGCCTCGCGTGGGCCGACATGGCCGTCCGGTTCGGGTTCGGGCTGCTGCTCAACCTGCTCGCGTACCTCTCGAACGACTACTTCGACGTGGACCAGGACCTCGAGTCGCCGAACAAGGACCGCGCGAAGTGCCGCTTCCTCAAGGATCACATGGGCGCCGCGCTCGGCGCGCAAGTAGGGCTCGCGGTCTTCCTCGCGCTCGTCGCGATCGCCTGGAGCCCGGATCTGCTCGTCCCGCTCGTGCTCGGCGCCGGCATCTGCTGGATCTACTCGTGGAAGCTCAAGCGCGTGCCGTATATCGATGTCATCTCGATGATCGTCTGGGGCATGACGATGTCGATGGTCGGCCTGCCGCTCGACCGCGCGCTCGGGTGGCTGCTCGTCTGCCAAGCCGCCCTGTTCTCGGCCTGCTTCGAGTCGATCCAGGTGATCCGCGATCACGACGAGGATCTCGCCGAGGGCGTGCGCACGACCGCCGTGCGGCTCGGGATCCCCGCGACGCGGGTCCTGCTCCGCGCCTTCATGATCGTCTCCGCGGCGTACGCGGCGCTCTTCCTGCACCGCTGGATAGGGCTCGCGCTGCTCGCGTGCCTCTTCCTCCCGCTCGATCCGAAGCGGGCGGACGTCTACTGGACCCGGCAGCGGTTCATCATGGGGATCGTCTTCGTCGCGATGATCGGCTGGATCTGGTGGACCGGGAGCGGCGACGGCTGGCTCCTCGCGATCGATCGCGGCGCGACGATCGACCGCCTGTCCGGACTCGTGCGCTGAGCGGCGGGCGCGACGGCTCGGCGGCTAGTGGCAGCCCGCGCCCTTGCAGGACTCGTTCGCCTTGTACTTCGCGTAGTCCTTGCCCGCCTTCGGGATGCCGGCCTTCGTGTGGCAGTACGCGCAGTTGACGATCTCGTCGCCCTTCTTCTTGCCCTTGTGCTTGTTGTTCAGCGGCACGTCGGCGAGCGCGGCGCCCCCGATGAACATCGAGATGACCGCGAGTGTCAGGATCAGCTTCTTCATGCGCCCACCCTCCTCGTCGGCGCCCGCGGGGCGCCTGAGCTTGGGACTCGACCTCACAGGAATATATTTAGATTCCCGGTTCGCGCGAGCCCAAAACGGCGCGGGGCCTCCCGTTTCGGGAATGGGTGGACCGGGCCGACCGTCTTTGCTAGCTTTTCGCCGTGGCCGCGAAGCGAAAGATCCTGATCATCGAGGACGAGAAGGACATCGCCCTCGGCCTGCGGGACGCGTTCGAGTTCGAGGGCTGGACCGTGGAGACGGCCGAGCGGGGCGCCGAGGGGATCGAGCTCGCCAAGAAGGTCGAGCCGGATCTCTTCATCCTCGACCTCATGCTCCCGGACATGAACGGCTTCCAGGTCTGCGCCGCGGTCCGCGAGCGCTACCGGACGACTCCGATCCTCATCCTGTCCGCGCGCTCCCAGGAGAACGACGTCATCCGCGGGCTCGAGACCGGCGCCGACGACTACGTCACGAAGCCGTTCTCCATCGGCGAGCTGCTCGCCCGGGTGCGCGCGATCTTCCGCCGCGCCGATCGCGCGGGCGCCAGGAAGTCGGTCACGATCGCCGTCGGCGACGCCGCGGTGAACGTGGGGACGCACACGGCGAAGGTGCGCGGGAGCGAGGTCGACCTCGGGTTCTACGCCACGGCGATCTTGCAGCTGCTCGACGAGCACCGCGGCGAGCCGGTCACGCGCGACGACATCCTCGACGCGGTCTGGGGAATGGACGCGAACCCGACGAACCGCACCGTCGACAACTTCATCATGAAGCTGCGGCGCAAGCTCGAGGCCGATCCGGCGCAGCCGCGCCACATCCTCACGGTCTACGGCCAGGGCTACAAGCTGATCTGAAGCTCGCCGGATTGTCAGGAACCGAAAGAAGGTCTAGAGTTCAGCGCTTTGGGCGATCCCGGCTCACGGGCGGTGCGGCCGGGGTGATCGAACGATTGACCTTGATGATCTAGAGACGGGAGCGAGCAAATGACAGACTTCGAGAACGACGGGGCTTACGTCGCGGCGGACGGGAACGACGACTACGATCCGACCTTGGACGATCCCAAGAGCGAAGAGGAGGGCGAGGAGGAGAGGCCGGCCGTGCCAGCGTTCCAGGCGGCCGGAGATCCGACGCGGGTCTCCATCGACTGGGTCGAGCTCGAGGGCGCCCTCGAGAACAACTCCCCGGAGCTGCACTCCTTCCTCAACAAGGCGACCGGCGACGTCGTGCGGATCTTCCGCGGCAGCGAGGGCGCCGAGCAGAGGCTGCGCGAGGTCGAGGACGACCCCGACTACCTGTACATCGAGCCGATCTCGTCGCGCGAGCAGTACAGGTGGATGGAGGAGTTCATCGAGGCGACCGAGGAGCCGAACCTCAAGGACAAGCTGAACATCGCCATCGACGGCAAGGGCGCGTTCCGCAGGTTCAAGGACGTGCTCGTCGGCTACCCCGAGGAGCGCGAGCGCTGGTTCGCGAAGCGCGCCGTGAAGCTCCGCTCCCACATCACCGAGTGGCTGACCGCCAAGAACATCGAGCCGCTCAACATCCCGCCGTGGGACGAGGAGGGCGCGCCGCTGGCCGCGGACGGCCACGCCGAGCCGGGCCGGGAGTGGGTCCGCGAGGGCGCGACGGATCTGCGTCAGGTCGCCCACGACCTCGTGGACCTCGTGCCGTCGAGGGAGCTGCCCACCGCGGTCGCGTTCCTCGAGTTCCTGCGCAGCCGCCGGGGCTTCAGGCGACCGCGCTACGGCGCTTGAGAGCCGTGCCCGCCGCGCGCCCGGGTCGCACGCCCCTCGCGGCCGCCGCGCTCTGCCTCGCGGCTGTCGTCGCCGCGACCCCCGCTCGGACGCAACCCGCCGGGGTCGACGGCATCGTCGCGCTCGTCGGATCGGCGCCCGGCGACGAGGGCGCGGCGACGCCCCTGCTCGCGAGCGACGTCGCGCTCCACGCCGCGCTCGCGTCCCTCCTGCGCGGCGCCCCGGCGGGCGCCCCGCCGAGCGGCGAGGAGTTCGCGGCGGCAGGCCGGCAGGCGATCCTGCTCTCGCTCCTCGTCCGGGACGCGCACCAGAGCGGCGAGGAGATCGAGCCCGCCGCGCAGGCGCGGGTCCTGGAAACCGTGACCGCGAACGCGGGCGGGGAGGGCGCGTTCGCCGCTCTGCTCGCCTCCCTCGGCGCGGCCGCGGACGACGCCTCGGCCTGGGCCGGCGACGTGGCGCTCGCCGCCGCCCAGCTCGCCTACATGCGCGAGCAGATCGAGCCGCCGTCCGACAAGGAGGTGCAGCGCCGCTTCGCCGCGCAGGACCACCCCTTCGTCGGCCGCGAGCTCAAGGAGGTCAGGGGCCGGCTGCGCGAGCTCATGATGTCCGAGCAGCTCGCCGCCGCGCTCGGCGCGCTGTTCGTCCAGGCGCTGCGCGACGGATCCGTGCGAATCGTGCGGCCATGACGGCGATCTCGATCCGCCGCGCCGCGCTCGCGGACCTGGACGCGATCATGGCGATCGAGGAGGCGTCGTTCACCACGCCGTGGCCGCTCGACGCGATGCGCGACGAGATCCTGAAGAACGAGTGGTCGGCCGTGACGGTCGCGGAGCTGGACGGACGCATCGCGGGGTTCGCGGTGTGCTGGACCGTCGCCGACGAGCGCCACCTGCAGAACCTCGCGACCGCCCCCGAGCTCCGGCGGGGCGGGGTGGGCGACGCCCTCGTGCGGCGGATCGTCGACGACGGAAAGCGGGGCGGCGCGCAGTTCGTCATCCTCGAGGTCCGCGCGTCGAACGAGGCCGCGAAGGCGCTCTACGCGCGGTTCGGCTTCCAGGAGATCGGCCTGCGGAAGGGCTACTACCAGGACAGCGGCGAGGACGCGATCGTCATGGTGCTCGCGCTGAGGGAGGGGGAGGGCTGGTAGCGCCGCCGGCGCCGAGCCGGATCACGTGCCGCGCCGGATTATTCCCCGAACCGCTTGCGCTCCATTGTCGCGGTGCCGTCGGGCGCGAGCGTGACGACGAAGAGATCGCCGAAGTCGCTCTCGCCGAGGGTCACGGGCTCGGCCACGCCGAGCGCCTCGAGGATCTCTGGCACGGTATTCGAGTGGCCGACGACGAGGACGCCGCCCCTTGCCGCGCTCCGGATCTTCGCGACGAGCCCGGCGACGTCGTTCGGCGCGTACTCGATCACCTCGAGCCCTGCGGCCGCGGCGGACGGCGCGGCCGTGCCCTTCGTGCGGGCGTACGGCGTCGAGTAGACGGCGACGAGCGACGCGACGTCGATCTCTCGGGCGAGCGCCGCGGTGCGGAGCGTCCCCTGTTCGGCGAGCGGCGGATCCTCGGGCGCATCGGCCGACACCGCCTTCTCCGCGTGGCGCACGACGTAGACGGTTCTCGCCGTGCCGCCGCATCCGACGAGCAAGAGCGCGAGCGCGAGCGAAGCGAAACGACGGTTGATCCGCATGTTGCCTCCTCCTCCCCTTCTACAACCGATCGTCGGGATCGCGATAGCCTGCCGGCGTCCCGGATCTTTCCCGGAAGGGAGAGGCCTGATAAGTTGCAGGCCGCGATCCATGTCGATACGCCCGCACCACCGCACCCGTCTCGCCGC
The DNA here is from genome assembly GCA_023229365.1 of Pseudomonadota bacterium. Classification (NCBI taxonomy): domain Bacteria; kingdom Pseudomonadati; phylum Pseudomonadota; species Pseudomonadota bacterium. The sequence goes on from JALNZK010000111.1 coordinate 9,800, forward strand.
CGTCGCGGTCGTCGCGATCGTCGCCGCGGGCGCGGGCGCGCTGCGGTTCGAGGACGTGGACCCGGCGGCGCCGCTCGCTTCGCAGATAGGCTCGGCGACCGGGCTCAGCGTGCGGCCCGCGTCGCTCGTCTGGGTGGGCGAGGCGCCGGCCGGAGATCTCGGGTCGGTGGCCGCGGCGCGCGAGATCGTCTTCCTCGCGTCGAGGGATCCCGCGGGCGCGGCGGATCTGTACCGCGCCGAGCTGCGCGTCGCGCCCGGGCCGCGGATCGTCGGGGCGGGCGGGCTGCGCAACCTCACCGAGTCGCCCGACGGCGACGACTTCGCGATCGCCGCGTCGTGGCCGCACATCGCCATCGCCACGCGCGCGCTCGACCAGGTCCGGTCGATCACGGTCTTCGACGTCCGCGGCCAGAGCCTCCCGCGCGACGGCTCGTGGGGCCCGCTCGAGCGCGGCCTCGGGCGGCTCACGGACCTCCAGCGCACCGGGAGGGTTTCGGGATTCGCCCGCACGAGCGTCCGGTTCGAGCGGCCGCCGAGCGCGGTCGATCTCTCGTTCGCCGCGAGCGCGACGAAGCCGTCGCTCCTTCTCGAGTGGGCGGATCGCGCCGGGCAGCGGCGGCTCGCGAGCGTCGACCTCGGCGCCGGCCGGACGGGTTCGAAGGAGATCGACGTCTCGACGGAGATGCGGCTGCCCAAGCGGCCGATCCTGTGGCTCGTCGACACGGTCCGGGCCGTGTGGTGGATCGGGCCCGGGCCGATCGAGTGGGTCGAGGGACGGTTCTTCGCGCTCAAGGACCGCGCCCACCGCCTCCGCTACTCCGTGTTCGGCGACGACGAGGGCGAGACCGACGGGATCGCTGCGGGCGACGATCCGGGCGCGGGCGTCAGCGCCGCGGCCGCGCTGCCGGACCACCCGCCGGGGCTCGAGATCGGCGCGGACAGGGCGCGCATCGACTGGCCACCCAAGCCCCTGGATCCGCCCGTCTTCAAGAGCCGCAAGCGCGGCGAGGGCGAGTGGGCGCCGGCGGTGCCGGAGTTCGTGCGCACGCTGCCCGGTGCCCCGCCGTCGGTCTACCGCACGTTCGTGCGCAGCGACGTGGAGCGGCCGTACGTCCGCGTCGAGCTGCTCGCCATGGACATGCGACAGCTCGATCTCCACATGGTCGGCGGCCAGGAGGATCCCCGCCCCACCACCGGCACGACCGGCACCGGCGAGATCCCGCGCGACCGCGAGATCCTCGACAGGCTCGTCGCGGCGTTCAACGGCGCGTTCAAGACCGAGCACGGCGCCTACGGCATGATGGTCGAGCGCAACGTGCTCCTGCCGCCCCAGGACGAGGCCGCGACGGTCGCGTCCTACGCCGACGGCAGCGTCGCCATGGGGTCGTGGCCCAAGGGCGCCCCGATCCCGCAGGAGATGGTCTCGTACCGCCAGAACATGGATCCGCTCGTGGAGGACGGCGTCGTGAACCCGCGGCGGCGGCGGCTGTGGGGGTTCACGCTCGGCGCCGATCTGTCGAACATGAACACGATCCGGTCCGGTCTCTGCCTGACCGCGGACGGGACGATGATCTACGCGTGGGGCGACGAGCTCACGGCCAAGACGCTCGGCGTCGCGATGAACGCCGCGGGCTGTGTGTACGGCATCCACCTGGACATGAACCCGTACCACACGGCCTACCTCTTCTACAGGTTCAAGGAGCTCGACGAGGACGTCGAGCGGCCTGAGTTCGAGGCGAAGCTCGTGTTCCCGGCGATGCTGTACTCCCCGTGGCGCTATGTGAACGGCGCGCCCAAGGACTTCTTCTTCGTGACGCTCAAGCGCGAGGCCCCGCCGGGAGAGGGGTGGAGCCCCGACGGGGTCGCCCAGCCCGCGCCGGCGTTCCTGCCGGCCGTCTTCCGGAAGAGAAGCGGTGCGCTGGCGCTCACCGCGTTCGACGTGTCGAGGCTGCGCGTCGCGCTCGCGGCCGGAGACGTGCCGGAGACGCTCGGCCTCGCGGCCCAGCCCGCCGCGGGATCGTCGGAGCTCGATCTCGCCGCGGAGATCGCCCTCGGCCGGTGGTCGGCGGATCGCGGGCAGATCGCCCACAGCGCGGTGGTGGCGGCGCCCGCGCGGGATTGCGCGTCGCTCGTCGTGCGCCGGGGGGCGGCGCCGGAGGTGGTCGCGTGGACCGGCGATCGCACGGCGGACGACGTCGTGCAGGGGGATTGGCTGATCCGCGGCGGCGCGGCGGGAGAGGGGAGCGGCGAGATCGTGGGCGTCGGCCCGTCGCCGGACGGGCGCTTCGTGTACGCGGCCGAGGGGCCGTTCGCGGAGGTCGCGGCGGCGCTCCAGGGCGCGGGCGTCGAGCAGGCCGTCGCGTTCCCCCGGGCCGAGGGGGCAAGGAGCGTGATCGTTCGCGGGGAGAGCGGCTGGGTCTCGGGCGGAGGGGACGCGCCGGCGTGCCGCGACGCGGCGAACGCGCGCCTGACGTTCGAGGCGGTCATCCGGCGGCCGGGCGCGCTCCGTGTGGGTGCGACCGCGCCGCCCATCGCCGCGGCGGGAGCCGAAGCCGATGCTCGCGGCACTCTGGTGGAGACGGAACGAAAACCGGATCGATGAAAAGGAGCACTCGAGTGACGCACGCGAAACGAATTCTCGTCGCGGTCCTGTTCGGGATCGCCTGGGCCGGCGGCGCCTGCAACTCGGGCGGCGGCGGCGACGCCGATGCGGGCGACGGCGACGGGGGTGCGGACGCCTCGACCGACGACGACCTCGCGTACCCGGTCACCGGCATTCCGGCCGAGTGGTTCCCCTGCTCGTTCATCGACGGCGAGGACGACGGGCTCGCCGAGTGCTCGTCCACGGCCATGCCGCTCTTCTGGGACGATCCCGGCGGCCAGACCGTCGAGATCTACGCCAAGCGCAGGCTCGCGGCGATCCAGCCCGCCGAGGCCCAGATGTGGTTCCTCCACGGGGGGCCGGGCGCCTCGGGCTGCGAGGGGCTGCCGCCGCTCATGGACAAGATCCAGGCGCTCTACCCGGAGCTCGACGTGTACACGATCGACCACCGCGGCGTGGGGGACTCGGATCGGCTGACCTGCCCGACCGAGTCGATGCAGGACGAGGAGGAGCTCGCCGAGTGCATCTCGTACATCCAGGACGAGTGGGGCGACGGGCTCGACGCGTACGGCACGTCGTTCTCGGCGGTGGACGTCGCGGCGTACGTCGAGGCGACCCGCGCCCCGGGCCAGAAGGTCTTCGTCTGGGGCGGCTCCTACGGCACCTACATCGCCCATCGCTACGTGGAGATCTTCCCGGAGCAGGCGGACGGGATCGTGCTCGAGGGGATCTGTCCGGCCGACTCCTCGTTCATCTGGAGCTCCGAGGAGTTCGACAAGGCGGGCAAGCGGCTCATGGCCCTGTGCGCGGACGACGCGTACTGCGGCGACAAGATGGGCAAGGACATCGTCGAGAGCGTGGAGGAGCTGTACCAGAGCCTCTACACGTACCACTGCCAGGAGGCCGGCGACGCCCGCTACTACGTGCCGTACATGGCGATGTACATGCTCTACTACCACCCCTACCACAACGCGGTGCCGGCGCTCCTGTACCGCGCGATGCGGTGCAACGACGAGGACGTCGACGCGCTGAACCACACCCTGTACATGCTGTTCGGTCCGGACTCCACGTTCATGGATCTCGGCGAGGGGTACTCGGACGTCCTGTACAAGCACGTCGTGTACTCCGAGATGTGGGCGCACCCCGACTTCCCCGACGAGCAGTCGCTCATGCAGTACTTCGCCGAGATCGAGTCCGAGGCGGTGTTCGGCACCGGCTCCGGGCAATACATGTACGAGGAATGGGAGGTGTGGCCGAGGTACGAGGACCCGACGTGGGACGACAAGTGGGCCGAGACCGCGACGCCGATGCTCATGCTGCAGGGCGTGCTCGATCCGGCGACGGGGTACGACCGGGCGATCGCGGTGGGCGAGCACTTCGACGGCCCGAACCAGACGTTCGTCGCGTTCCCGACCGCGGGGCACAACGTGTCGAGCGGCACGCCGGTCTCCGAGGATCCGGACGCGGTCCACTGCGGCCGCCGGCTGTTCGTCGACTTCATCAAGGACCCGACCGCCGCGCTCGACCTCTCCTGCGTCGATCAGGTGCTGCCCAACGACTTCGAGGGCGATCCGGCGCTCGCGGATCTCGTGTTCGGGACGAATCACCTCTGGGAGGACGCGTCGGGCAAGGGGCCCGCGGCGCCGGCGCCGCCCCCGGCCGAGTGGCTCGAGACGCTCGCCGAGCTCAGGAGCCGCATCCGCCGCGACATGCCGAACGCCGCCCGCGACCTCGGCCTCGAGTAGCCCGCCCGGTCACGCCTTCGCCGCCGGCAGGAACGCCTCGAGGATCCGCCGCGCCTCGTCCGCCCGGCCGCGCCGCACGAGGATGTCGATAGGGACGTACGGCCCGAACAGCTGCAGGAGCGTCCTGTGGTGCACCGCCCGCGCCACCGCGTCGATGCCGGCCGCGGCGAGCGCCTCGAGCGCCTCGTCGGCGGCGTAGGTCCTGTGCTCCGGCCAGACCGGCACCCAGTCGCCGGCCGCGCGCCAGGCCGCCCACTCGGTCCGGGCGTCGAGGACGACCGCGGTGACGATCGCGATCCCGAGGACGTCCAGCGCCGCGGCGCCGCCGAGAACGGAGGCGGCCACGAACCCGGCGGCGAGCAGCGCGGCGACGTAGGCGCTCGAGCGCCACGACGCGGCGAGCAGCTTCCCGCGCGCCAGCCCCGTCTCCCGCTCGAGGTCGGTCCCTTCGCCGAGCCGGCGCGCCCTGACCGCGGCCACGCGCAGCGGCTGGTGGAACACGAACGAGAACAGCACGGCGAGCCCCACCCCGATGAGCGCGGCGACGGCGAGCCACGGGATCCCGTCCGGCGACAGGATCCGTGCGATCCGCTCGGCCCCGGGGATCCCGAAGCCCGCGAGCGTCGCGGGGAGGGCGAGCACCGCGGCGGCCTCGGCGGCCGGGAGCGCGCCGGACGCCGGAGCCCGAAAACCCGAGCCCGCGGTTCGCCGCGCGGCTCGGACCGTCGCGTAGACGACGGAGGCCGCGCACGCCGCGAAGATCAGGATCGCGATCGGCCCGACGTCGCCAATGGCGCACCGCGAGACGGCGACCCTCCCCGAATCGAAGAGCTCCACGACGAGGCCGCCGGCGATGAGCGCGGAGAAGCCGTTCCCGAGCCCGTGGCGGCTCGCCGCCCCGGCGATGAGCGCGAGCAGCGACGTCCCGGCCGCGAGCGTGGCGACGGTGACGCCGTGCGCGAGGGCGCCGGGCGCGAGGTACAGCCCCGCGGACGCGAGGTACGTCGAGACGCCGATCGCCTGCACGGCCGAAGCGACGATCGCCACGATCGCCGTGGCGCGCCACATGCGGCGGCGGCCCTCGAAGCCGGAGACGCGGAGCCGCCGGCCGCGCCGGGTGACGAGGCAGGCGAGCTCGACCAGGATCGACGCGGTGATGAACGGCAGGATCCCGAGAGCCGCGATGCTCGTCGCCGGGGACGACGGGACGCCCATCGCCTTGAGGAGCTCGAGGTCGATCCCGGGGATCGGGATCAGGGCGAGCGCCGCCGCGGCGAAAGGCGCCGCGATCGTGATCGCGAGCCTGAGCGCGGGGCGCCCGGACATCTCAGAAAGACGCCTTGGCGCGGAAGAACGCGAGCGACGGGCCGGCGGCGGGCATCCCGAACTTGCCCTCTTCGTGGCCGAACAGGAAGTAGCTGCCGAGCGCGAGCTCGAGGCCGTCCATGGGCCGCGCCGTGATCGACGGGAACACGACGAGCGAGCCTATCGTGCCGTCGTTCGTCGCGCCGACCGCGAACGAGTCGACCCGGCCGTCGCCGTCCTCGTCGAGCTCGAGGTCGTCGTCCTCGTGCGGCACCTCGCCGATCACGGAGATCCGGATGAGGAGGCGCTCCTGGAGCAGCTTGAGATCGCCGTTGACCAGCCAGTAGTTCTGGATCGCCGACGCGCCGAACTCGTCGACGAAGCCGTGGATGAACTGCGCGGTGACGAACAGGTACTCGTTGATGGTGTAGTCCGCCCCGAGCGTGTACTTGACGAACGGCCGCTCCTCGACCGTATCGCCCGTGATCAGCTGGGCGCTGGACACGACCTCGGTGATGTCGAACACCATCCGCGTGCGCTCCGGGAAGACGAGCGCGCCCTCGAGCCAGAGCCCGGCGTCGTCGAGGAACGGGAGCTGCCCCGCGAGATCGAAACCGAGCACCTGCTTGCGCGGGTAGACGACCTTGACGTCCGTGTCCACGCCGAGGATCGGCGTGCCGTCCGCGGCGAAATCGCCCGTGTTTTCTGCGGTGGACATGCTCCTGACGGGCACCGGGATCGGGCTGAAGCCGCGGTAGTACGACAGCGACATGTCGAACAGCCCGACGAGCCAGCTCATGCGCACGCCGACCTGGCCGTTCGCGAGCGAGAACTCCGGCATGTCGGCGTTCACGTTCGGCTGGCGCACGTCGTAGTAGTCGAGGTTCTGCATGTACATGTTGCGGAACCGCTCGGCCGCGAGCCGCGTGCGGGGATCGGTGAACGGAAACATCGACATCGGATCGCCTATCGCGAGCAGCGAGGAGCCCGGCAGCTGCGCCGGCTCGAAGACGGGCACCCACACGGCGGTCATGATGAAGGTCGACGCGCCCGGGTTCCAGTCCACGCGCACCATCTGGTTGGCGACGAGCTCGCCGAACTTGAGCGGATCCTCCAAGTCCGGCGGGTTCAGGTTGCTCGTGGGGTTGAACATGTCGGCCGCGCCCCACTGCACGATCTGCCGCCCGACGCGCAGATCGACGTACGGGAGGATCTCGATCACCTCGAGGTACGCCGCCTGGCTCTCCAGGTAGAACGGCGAGACCGTCGCGCGCTGCGTCAGCCCCTCGAACTCCGTGTCCTGGGAGAAGCCCGTCCAGACGAACTCGACGTCGCCGACGAAGCGCAGCGCGTCCGGGATCAACGTGACGTTGAGATCGAGGCCGAGCGTGGTCTGGTTCCTCTGGATGGCGGGCTCGTCGACTCGGTCCACGGCGGCCCGCGTGTCGTTCTCGACGAACGCCCCCCAGTCGATCTCCACCTCTGCCCGGGCCGCGACGGCCGCGACGAACGCCGCGATCCCGAGCGTTCCTGCGATTCGCGCTCTCATGGGTGCGGACTATTGCAAGAAGGTCGGGTCCGGTCAACCGCGTCAGTAGCAGGTGTCGCAGGCCCAGACGAAGATGACGTACTGGCAGCAGTCGGTCGGCGGGCTGCACGCCCCGGCGATGCCGCACCGGCACCCGCCCAAGACGCACTGGTTCCCCACCTCGGTGGCGACGCAGTCGTTGCCGCACACGCCGCAGTTCGCGCCGTCGCTCAGTGGGTTGACGCAGACGTGGTCGCAGCACATGACGTTCGGCGCGGACGCGAGGCAGTCGACGTCTTCCGTGCACATGTACTCGGTGTCCGTATCCGCGTCGGTATCGGTATCGGTGTCGGTATCGGTGTCGGTATCGGTGTCGGTATCGGTATCGGTATCGGTGTCGGTGTCGGTGTCCGTATCCGTGTCGGTGTCCGTCGACGCCATCTCGCAGCACATGGTCCCTTCGGTCGTGGTAACTGTTTAGCGGCCATCCCGACGTGAAGCAGCCGGTCGGCTGCGGTTTCGAAAAAAGTGAAGGTGGATCGGATCGTGGCGGAGATCCCCCGTTCCAATCTTTCTCGC
>JALNZK010000112.1 GCA_023229365.1 Pseudomonadota bacterium
TCCACCTTCACTTTTTCGAAACCGCAGCCGACCGGCTGCTTCACGTCGGGATGGCCGCTAAACAGTTACTCTATTTGGGGAGACTGGGTGTACTGGGATTGGCAATCCGACGGATCGGACAGTTTCTCTCGTGAAGTGTTCCGAAAAAATGTTCTTACAGAAGAACAACAACAACTGACCAACTCTGATTGCGCAAGCTATCTCCCAATGCCAGGACAAGAAGAAGTGGTTTTCTACCGAGGTTGCGAAGGCGACACCGTTGGCACGATGTATTATCTGGACATTGATGACTTGGAGACCCACTTGATTTCTTCAGAGGCAAATGGCAACCCCGGAGGGTTTGACTTTGACGGAATGAAATGGGTCGTCTGGGTCGACGAGGTCGGCACATCCGTCGTCAATTGGTTGTGGAAGTACGATGTGCTCAACGGTGTTGGCCCGACGCTTGTACAAAGTGGAATGACCCAAATCACATGGCCCAAAATCGATGACGGAAAGGTTTATTCCGGCATTTGGGACAGCCCCGCGGATTTGACGAACAAGTGCGATGTTCGAGTTCATGATTTGGATACTAATGTTGGAAATTGGGTTTTCAGCAGCCCTTGGGATCAAATTGGACCTACGGTTTCCGGAAATGTGCTCGCATATGAAGATACTGAAGAGCTCGCACACAACTGGTTTGAGGATCAGACGTCGTACTTGGAGCTTTACGATCTTGATACCGGTGTGACCCGCAAATTGACGGACGTGGCCTTCGGCTACACTGGCATCGCGCGGCACGACAAGTACTTCGCCTATAATGCAGGCGATCTACTCATCCTCTGCGACCTCGAAGCCGGCGGCTTCATCGACTCGACTGGTCATGTGTGCCCGGAGGGCGGCTGCCCGGAGCTCGACGGCGGCGTGGACGGCGGAGCGGACGCCGGGGAATGAGCACGGCCGTCGCTTCTTGATCGAGGTCGCCCGTCGAGGTGGACTACCACGCGCCCCGTGCGCTATCATGCCCGCGACTTTCGACGAAGAGGAGTCCAAGATGCGCAGAATCGCAACGGCGTTCGTGGTCCTCGCCTGCATCGCGGCCGCGTCCTCGGCGCAGGCGCAGCGCGAGGTGCACTGGCAGATCAACCCGAGCGGGTTCCCGGACAACGCGGCGGTGTTCGTCGACGTCAAGGACGGCGTCCAGTTCACGCGCAGCCTCCCGGCCACGTCGTTCGCCGTGTCGGTGGACGAGTACGCCGGCGAGCAGGGCGGCTGGATCATGAACCAGGCCCAGCAGATCGCCGGGCAGGCGGGTGCCATGGTGCTCATCATGATCGACCGCTCGCGCAGCTACACCGGCGAGTTCGAGCGCGCGAAGCGGATGGCCAAGGAGATTGTCGAAAGGATGGATCCGACGAAGGATCAGATCGCGATCGCGTCCTTCCCGGCCATGAGCGGGTACTCCGAGGCGAAGCAGGAGATGGGGTTCTCCAAGGACAAGGCGACCTTGAAGGCCGTCATCGACAAGATCGCGCTGCCGCCGAAGGGCGACGAGACCGCCGCCCGCTTCTGCGACTCCCTGAACGAGGGGCTCAACTTCTTCCCGGACACCGTGAAGGACAAGTACCGCGCGGTCATCTTCCTGACCGGCGGCGCGGACAAGGACGAGGGCAAGGGCAACTGCGTGCAGAAGTCGTACGCCGCGGGCAAGGTGCCGTTCTTCACCCTCGGGTTCGTCCTCGACAAGAAGTACGACGACCGGCGGAACTCCCACAAGATCGAGAACGGCCTGTACGATCTCGCGCAGGCCACGGGCGGCCAGTCGTGTTTCCGCCGCTCGGACTCGGAGATCGCGACGTTCGTCGGCATGTTCTGGAACCGGGTCCGCAGCCAGTACCTGCTCCAGATCAACTTCCCGTGCTTCAACCCGGCGCCCATCATTGAGCACACCTCGATGCTCAAGGTCGAGGGCAAGGACACCGAGGGCATCAAGTTCCAGGCGACCTCGGCCCAGGCGCCGCTGCCGACGATCACCGCGCTCTACCCGGCGCAGGCCTACCGGACCGACGTCGACGACGGGAAGGTGGATCTCACCGTCGACGGCAGCGGCTTCTGCGGCGGCGCGGCCCAGCTGCGCGCCACGGTCAACGGGATGGCGGTGCAGGTCAGGAGCGCGAACCCGTTCCGGCTCGTCGCGTCGCTGAACTCGACCGTCGACACCGGGACCGTCAAGGTCACGAACCGCTTCGGCCAGACCGGCGAGAGCGTCCTCAGGTTCGAGGTGGTCAAGCCGCCCAAGGGCGCCGAGGCGAGCAGCACGCTCATGGTGCTCGTCATCCTGATCGTCGTGGTGGTCGTCCTCGCGGTGCTGATCGTGGCGATCAAGTCCCGCAAGGCGAAGGTCGTCGTGCCGCCGCGCGCCCCGGCCGCGCCCTCGAGCGCCCCGGCCGCGCCCTCGCACGCGCCCGCGGCCCGGACCGTCGCGCTCAGCAGCGTCTCGGGCGCGTTCGTGGTGCGCGCCGACGGGAGCCGGGTGGAGCTCGTCCCGGGGCAGAACCTGATAGGCCGCGAGCCGCAGTGCAGGATCAAGCTCGACGTCGCCGGGGTGTCGAGGGAGCACGCGCGCGTCGACTTCGATCCGCAGACCAACCAGATCTGGGTCACGGACAACGGCTCGACCAACGGCACGTACCTCGGCCCGAAGGACGGCCCGCAGAGCGGGGCGGCGAGGCTCGCCGCACGCACGCAGTGGACCGCGAACGACGCGGTCTGGATCGGCGGCGACAAGCTGCTCGCGGTGATCGAGGGCGCCCCCAAGGAGGGTTGACATGGGCACGCAGCTGATACGTGCGACCAAGGGTCGGCTCACGGTCGGGCGTGCACCGGACAACGACTACGTCATCGATCACCCCATGGTCTCGGGCCACCACGCCCGCCTGACGTCGAAGGACGGCGGCTGGCTGCTCGAGGACCTCGGCGCCGCGAACGGCACGTTCCTGAACGGCGAGCGCGTGACCGCGCCCGTCGCCATCGGCGGCGACGATCGGGTCCAGATCGGCCCGGTGCGGCTCCGCTTCGCCGCGGACGGCCAGGTCGAGTCGGACGACCTGCGGCTCGCGACGCGCGTCGACGTGCAGGGCGTCACCTTCGACGTGAAGCCCGGCGTGCGCCTCCTGCGGGACGTGTCGTTCACGATCGAGCCGGGCGAGTTCGTCGCGCTCATGGGCCCCGCGGGCGCGGGCAAGACCACGCTCATGGAGAACATGAACGGCAACATGCACCCCACCGAGGGGCGCGTGCTCGTCAACGGCATCGACCTCCACGCGCAGTTCGACGCCATGCGCGGCCACATCGGCTACGTGCCGCAGGACGACATCGTGCACCGGAACCTCACCGTGTACGAGGCGTGCTACTACACCGCGAAGCTGCGCATGAAGGGGCTCACGGAGAAGGAGCTCCACGATCGCGTCGTCGAGGTCCTCGTGGAGCTCGACATCGCGCACCGCGCGAACACCGTCATCGGCGGGCCCGAGGCGCGCGTGCTGTCCGGCGGCCAGCGCAAGCGCGTCAACCTCGCGATGGAGCTCGTCACCGACCCGGCGATCCTGTTCCTCGACGAGCCGACCTCCGGCCTCTCCTCGGCGGACGCCAAGAGCGTGATGGACGTGCTCAAGGGGCTGTCCAAGAAGGGGCGGACCATCATCCTCACGATCCACCAGCCCGCAAAGGAGATCTACGAGATGATGGACAACGCGCTGATCCTCGGCGTGGGCGGCCGCCTCATCTACTACGGATCGACGCTCGATTCGTACGCCCGGTTCGGCTCCGGGCCGACCCCGGATCTCCTGTTCGAGAAGCTCTCGCCGAAGGGCATGGTCGAGGGCGACTGGGACGCCATGCAGCGCGCCTACACGGAGACGCACTGGTACAAGCGCTTCGTCGTCGATCGCGCGGACGCGGGCCGCACGCAGCACATGCAGGCGCCGGTCGCGCGCGCCGGCCGCAGCTTCGGGTTCCGCCAGTTCTTCATCCTGTTCGAGCGGCTGACCAAGCTGTACACGCGCGACGTCGGCTGGCTCATCGGCGCCGTCGTGGGCGCGCCGGTGCTCATGTTCTTCCTCGCGATGCTGCTCGACAAGCCCGACCAGCGCCACGTGCTCCTGTTCATCTCGACGCTGCTGGCGTTCTTCTTCGGGATCTTCCCCGCGATCGAGATGATGCACAGCGAGCGCACGATCTACATGCGCGAGCGGATGGTCAACCTGAAGATCCCGTCCTACCTCATGTCGAAGATCGTGTTCCTGCTCGCCTTCGGCATGTTCCAGGCCGCGTCGCTGACCGCGGTGCTCTACTGGTACAGCGAGGTGGACGCGTCCTTCCCGCCCTTGTTCCTCATCCTGCTCTCCGTGCAGGTCGCGGGGGTGACGTCGGGCCTGTTCTTCTCGACGCTCGCGAAGTCGAGCAAGCTCGCGCTGCTCCTCATGCTCGCCTGGCTCGTCCTGATGCTCGCGTTCTCGGGCTTCGTCATCCGGCTGCCCACGCTCCGCGATCAGGGCACCGGGATGCTCCTCGCCCCGAGCGCCATGCGCTGGGGCCTCGGCGGCCTGATGGACGCCGTCAACGACGTGGCGACCGACAAGGTGCTGTTCTTCGGCTTCGAGGACGACCTCTGGTCGCTGAACGCGGTCGTCAACGGCTTCCTCGCGCTCCTGCCCGCGTTCCTCACGGCGATCGTGCTCAAGATGCGCGACAGGGTCTAGCGTGGACGAAGGGCCCGCCGCGAAGAGCGCGCTCGCCCCGTGGAAGGTCGGGGTCGTCTTCCTCGTCGCGGTCGGCCTCGAGCTCTCCGTCGCGGGGATACTGGGCGTCGTCTGCGGTGCCGGCGCCGCCGCCCGTGGCGAGGATCCGCTCTCGTGGATCATGAGCGCGCCCGTGATCGTCGTCCAGGTGATCGCGGGCTCCGCGACGCTCGCCGCCCTCGCCGTCGTCGTGGCGAGGCTGCGCCGCGCGGGGATCCGCCGCTCCCTCGCGCTCGTGGCGCCGAGGCCCATGGCGCTCGCGATCGCCGCGCTCGGCGTGCTGCCCCTCGGGATCCTGTCGGACGAGCTGACCTTCGTCGTCGGGCGGGCGGCGCCGCAGCTGTTCGACGGCTTCCTCCTCGCGCGGTTCGCCGAGTCCTTCTCGGGCGCGTCGGTCCCGTGGTTCGTCGCGCTCACGGCCGCCATCTCCGTCGGCCCGGCGCTCGGCGAGGAGCTCCTGTTCCGCGGGCTCTTCCTCGGGGCGCTCGCGGCGCGCCTGCCGAAGGGGCTCGCCGTCGCCCTGTCCGCGATCCTGTTCGGCGCCATCCATTTCGACGCGCTCCAGGGCCTGGGCGCGCTGCTCATCGGCCTCTACCTCGGGTTCGTCGTGCTCGCGACGGGCAGCGTCTGGCCCGCGATCGCGGCGCACGCGATCAACAACCTCCTGTGCGCCCTGTTCGCGCGGTTCGATCCGCAGGGCGCCGGGAGCGCCTACGAGACCGGCCACCCGCTGCCGCTCGTCGCCGCCTCGGCCGCCGCCGTGGCGGTGATCGTCGTCGCGCTTGTCAGGATGGGCCCGGACCGCGAGCCCGGCGAGGCTCACTCGTCGTAGAACAGCGGCGCGCGCTTCTGGGCGAACTCCTCGATGGCGGCCTTGTCGCTCGGCATCAGATCCGTGAACTTGACGCCCATCCCCGGCGCCGTCTCCGGCGCCGTCGGGTTGTACTCGCGCACCCACTGCACCACGCCGCGCGCGGTGACCGGGCGGCCGCCGGGCAGCTTGAAGTTGACGATCACCGGCGCGTCGACGGGCTTGGGCTCGAACGTGGCGATGAAGATGCCGCCCTCGTCGATGTTCTCCGAGAAGCCGGTGTAGAACTGGTGGTCCGTGTTCATCGAGAGGACCGTGTTGACGTTGATCGAGACGGCCTCGGCCGCCGCGGCCTTCCCGGCCGCCACCGGCGGGGGCATGGAGACCTTCGACAGCCGCTCCTTCGCCTCCTGGACGACGGGGTGGAGCGTCTTGAGCGCCTTCGCGATCGAGGCGGCGGCGACGCCTATCGCCGAGCTCTCGATCTGCAGGTCCTGCAACGTCTTGAGCGCCTGGGCGAGGTGCTCCATGGCGCGGCGCATCATGTCGATGGCGCCCGGCGAGTCGGCCGGGAGCTTCATCGCCGGGAAGAGCTTGCCCTGCGCCTTCGCGAGGTTCGCGGCGAGCTGCTCGAGCGCGCCCGCGAGCGCCGGATCGGCCTGGCACGCCTCGAGCCCGGCCATGATGTGCGTCCGCGCGGTCTCCGCCGGGTGTGTCATGCCGTGAACCATATCGCAGCGCCGCGCGGTTGCCAAGAATCACGGGGTGGGCGAGCCCTTCGCGGCGGCCGGGGCGCAGTCGCCGAGCACCTGGACGCTCTGCGCGCGCTTCGGCAGGAAGCGGTCGAGCTTGCCGAAGTACCACCCCAGCCCGAGCGCGAGGACGACGAGGACGACGAAGTAGAGCTTCCACGGGCGGCGCTTCGTCGCGAACGGATCCGCGTGATCGACCTTCGCGCCCTTGGGCAGCTTCGCGAGCTTCGTGAGCGATCCCCCGAGCGGCACGTTGAGCAGCGCCCGCGAGTTCACCGCCCAGCCGTTCGCGTCGAGGAGCGGCCCGAGGTTGCGCTGGCGCAGCTTGAGCCAGGCGATGAGCATCGAGGGCCCGGAGATGAGCAAGAGGAGGCCGAGGACGCCGAGCGGCATCCAGATCCCGAGCCCGAAGAACGCCTGCAGGAGCGCCCCGAGCGCGGCGGTGATGCCGCCGACCGCGACGCCTATCGCCGCGACGATGCCGATGTCGAGCTTCTTCGGGGCCGGCGGCGCCGCCGGGGCCGGGGCCGTGGTCGCGGCCGCGCCGACGCTCTCCGCTCCGGCCGTGAGCTGGCCGCTCGACTTCGCCTCGCTCGCCGCCGCGCGCTTCGAGATCTGCTCCTCGATGAACTTCATGAGCTTCTTGTAGGGCATCCAGAACGCCTGGCGGACGCTGATCGGGTTGTCCACGAGCCGGACGATGGTCGCGTCCCAGTCCTTCCCCTCGTTGTCGAAGAAGACGCCGTTCCTCCCGACCATCAGGTTGTCCGAGTCGCCCGCGGTGACCGCCGCGGCGATCGTCATCTTCTCGCCCGTCGCCGGCCGCGTGCAGTCGCAGTACGCGAGGACCGCGCGCGAGAGCGGCGACATCGTCGCGTGCTTGGGGAGGTCGTCCACCCGGATGCACAGCTGGCACTCGCGGTGATCGAGGTACAGCCGCCCGATCTGGAAGATCGCCGGCCGCGTGCGCTGGTAGAAGTCGGTGAAGCTGACGTAGTTGTTGACGAGCCGGTAAAGGTCCCGGCTGAGGCGCACGAGCTTCTCGACGGACGCGATCGACTGCGCCGTCGGCTCCTGCTTCTTCTCCTCCTCGAGGAGCGCGTCCAGCGGCTTGCGGGCGCCGTCCTTCGCGAGCTCCCTGAGCCGCTCGGCGCCGAGCCTCTCCACGGCCGCGCCGGCCTTCCCGCCCTGCCACGCCTCGTACGGGGCGAAGCGCCTCTTGAGCTCCGCCCAGTCGGCCTCGGCGAGCGCCGCCTTCTCGCCGAGCAGCGGCTTCACGACCTTGGCCGCGAGCTCCGAGAGCGCGTCGCTCCACGCCGGGTTGACGCCCTTGGAGAGCGGGAGCGCCCGCCCGGCCGCGACCTGCGCGAGCGGGAACGCCCGGATCTCCTCGCTCGTGATCGTGAGGTCCTTCGCCGCGATGGCGATGTACGCCTCCTCCTCCCGGTTCAGCGCGTTGATCGCGCGCTCGTCGAACGCCGCGAGGCGGCAGCGCGTGAAGTAGTCGTCGATCTTCGCGCGCACCGCGTTGAGGGCGTCGAACGCGGCGCCGGTCTCCCCCTTCAAGGGGAGGGCCGCGGGATCCGCGTCGCCCTTGGCGAGCCACGCGACGTGCTCGCCGACGAGCCCGAAGAACTCCGTGATCTTCTCGGCGTCGACGCCGGGCTTGCCGCCGCGGTCGACCTTGCCGCCCGTGCAGTCGACGATCTCGGCGATGAGCTTCCTCCCCGCGTCGTCGGGGGCGGAGAGCTCGGTGATCACGCCGTCGCCGTTGAACGGCTTGGCGTCGAACGCCTGGATCGCCTCGGTCATGTCGGCGACCGAGAGCGCGGCGGCCGAGCCCTTGCCGAGCCCTTCGAGCACGGTCTTCGACACGGCGAGCAGCTTCGCGCCCTCCTCGGTCGCGTCGTCGATCGCCGCGAGCGGCAGCTCGGCGGGGCTCGACACGAGGAGCCCCGCGTCCTTGAGCAGCGAGGTGGTCCACTTCACGGCGTCGAGCAGCTCGGGCGCGCGGATGCGGCCGTCCTTGTTCGCGTCGATGAGCTCGAGCGTCCGCGGATCGAACGCGAGCCCCTTGGTCGGGCAGGCGAGCGCGACCCAGAGCTTCAGGTCGAGCGACTCGAGGTTCTTGAAGTCGTCGCCGGACTCGAAGCGGACCTGATCGAAGCCGCCGGCGCGGAAGAACGAGAACGCGTGCTTGTCGGCCATCGTGTTGCCTCCGCCGTTTCGCCCCTCGCGGGGACTGGAACGTGGATGTTACAGCTTCGGGCCGCGGCGTCCCAAGGGGTTTCTCGGCGGCTCACGTGAGGTCCCGTGCGAGCCGTTCTACCCCCTCGACGGTCAGGGGGTACATCGGGAAGAGCCGCCCGATGAGGTCGACCGACGGCGCGCCCCAGAAGCGCTCGTCCATCGGGTTGAGCCAGGCGGCGCGCTCGAAGTGGTCCAGGATCCGCTCGAGGTAGTGGACGCCGGGCTTGTCGTTCTGCTCGTGCCAGTGGATCGAGCCGAACGGCCGGACGAGCTCGCCCGGGTACATGTAGGCGTCCCCCACGAAGACGAGGCGGGTGTCCCGGCCGAACCGGCGGAACAGCTCGTGCAACGGGATGGGCATGTCGAAGCCGGCGTCGGCGTACACGCACTCGTACACGCAGTTGTGGAAGTAGACGTGCTCGAAGCGCTTGAAGTGGCGCGCGCCGTGCGCCGCCGAGAAGAGGAGGCTCGTGAGGCGCCGGAACGGATCCATGGATCCGCCGACGTCCATCGCGAGGAGGAGGCTCAGGCTGTTCTTCCTCGGCGGCTCGAAGACGAGCTGCAGCTCGCCGCCCTCGCGGGCCGTGCGGTCGATCGTGGCCTCGACGTCGAGTTCCTCGCACGCCCCCTCCCGATCGAGAGCGCGCAGCTTCTTGAGCGCCACGCCGAACTGGCGCGTGTCGAGCACGAGATCGCGGCGGTGCTCCCTGTACCGGCGCTCGGCCGCGACCTGCACGGCCGAGCCGAGGCGCCGCTCCCCGCCGACGCGGATGCCCCCCGGGTGGTACCCCGAGTGCCCGAAGGGGGAGGTGCCGCCCGTCCCGACCCACCGGCTGCCGCCGTCGTGCCGCTCGGTCTGCTCCCGCAGCCGGCGCTCGAGCTCCGCGCGCAGCGCGTCCACGTCGACCTCGTCGAGCAGCCGCCGCCACGCCGGGTCGATCGTGTACGGGGCGATCGGGTTCTCGAGCCAGTCGAGGACGTCCTTCTCGATCGCCCGCACCGGCAGCTCGACACCCTGAAAGTGCGCGGCGAACGCGAGATCGAAGTCGTCCAGCTCGGACTCGTCCTTCACGAGGATCGAGCGCGCGAGCGAGTAGAACCCCATGAGCGACGAGCCGTGCAGGCCGAGCGCCAGGGCCTCGACGAGCGCGAGCCACTGCGTCGGCGTGACCTTCAGGCCCCGGCCGCGCAGCAGGTAGAAGAAGGAGAGGAAGATCCCGGTCCCCTCGCGCATCTCAGGGCCAGGTGGACCGCTTGAGGCGCCCGCCCCCGACCACGGCCTCGAGATCCTCGGGCTTCTTGACGAGCGCGCCGAGGAACGGGATCTCCTTGGCCACGACCGAAGGGGGGATCCCGGCCGCGACGAGCGCGCCGATCCAGTCGATCAGCTCGGAGGTGGAGGGGCGCTTGCGGACGCCCTCGACGCCGCGCAGCCAGTAGAACTTGTTCAGGCACTGCTCGAGCAGCTTCTTCTCGATGTCCGGGTAGTGCACGCGCACGATGTCGGCCATCAGCTTCTCGTCCGGGAACTGGATGTAGTGGAAGACGCAGCGGCGCAGGAACGGATCCGGCAGCTCCTTCTCGGCGTTCGACGTGATGATGACGACCGGGCGGTGCACGGCCTTGTGGAGGTCGCCCGTCTCGACGACCGTGAACTCCATCGTGTCGAGCTCCTGGAGCAGGTCGTTCGGGAACTCGAGGTCCGCCTTGTCGATCTCGTCGATCAGCAGCACGACCCGGGTCTCGCTCGTCAGGGCGCGCCCGAGCGGCCCGAGCCGGATGTACTGGCGGATGTCGGAGACGTCGCGATCCCCGAACCGGCTGTCCTGCAGCCGCCGGACCGTGTCGTAGACGTAGAGCCCGTCGATCGCCTTGGAGGTGGACTTCACGTTCCACGCGACGAGCGGCAGCCCGAGATCCTCGGCGACGGCGTGGGCGAGCAGCGTCTTGCCCGTGCCGGGCTCGCCCTTGACGAGCAGCGGCCTCTGGATCGCCGCCGAGACGTTGACCGCGGGGCGCAGCTCCGGGGGGGTGATGTAGCGCTTGGTCCCTGCGAATCGATCGAACTCGGTGGCCATCTCGTCCGCTCCCGCGCGATGCCGCTCGCGCGGCGAGGGGACTATACGTCGTCTTTTCCCCCCGTGCTATATTCCCCGCCGCACGCGCGCCCTCCTTCGGGGGAGGAGCGATCGCAACGGGAGGGCGACGGCGATGACGGACATCCGCTGGGTCTGCATTTCGGACCTGCACCTCGGCGAGGAGGACAGCCTCCTGACGAACCTGAAGGCGGCCAGCACGGACACGGATCCGACGAGCGCGAGCCCCGTGCTGGTGGCGCTCGCGGAGTGCTTGAAGGCGCTCGTCCGCGGCAACGCGGGTCAGCGGAAGCCGACCTTGGTCCTGGCCGGGGACGCGCTGGAGCTCGCGCTCGCCAACGACAACCAGGCGATGATGGCGTTCGAGCGCTTCGTCGAGGCGGTCCTACCCCCACCCCCGGGGGAGCGGCTGTTCGACGATATCATCTACATCCCGGGGAACCACGACCACCACCTCTGGGAGCTCGCGCGCGAGACCCAGTACGTCAACCACCTGAAGACGCTCGCCCCCCGGAGCCACCTCCCCGTCCCGTGGCACACGACGAACATGCTGGCGCCGGAGGCGACGGCTCTCCCCCCGTCCTACACGCTCACCGGGGTCGTCCAGCGCTACGCGCACCTCCGGGAGATGGTCGTTCGGACGGCCTACCCGAGCTTCGGGCTCTTCGACGCGGCGAGCCGCCGGTGCGTCGTCTTCAGCCACGGCCACTACGCGGAGTCGCTCTACCACTTGATGACCCGGCTCACCGATCTCGTCTTCCCGGATCGGATCCGCCCGGCGACCGTCTGGGACGTCGAGACCGAGAACTTCGCGTGGATCGACTTCTTCTGGTCCACCATGGGCCGGTCCGGCGACGTGGGCGAGGACGTCGAGCTGATCTACGAGAAGCTCGGCGACCCGGAGCAGTTGAAGAGGCTGCTCGCGTCGCTCGCCTCGGGGCTCGCCGCGAAGCTCGACCTGCCGGGGTGGGGAGACGAGATGGAGGCGGCGCTCCTCAGGTGGGCGTTCGCCGCCGTCGTGAAGCGCGTCTGCGGCACGGAGCGCACGAAGAACGCAGGGCCGCTGACCGAGGACGCCGCACAGGGGCTGCGGGCGTTCCTCGCCGGGCCGCTCCGGGCGCAGCTGCAGTCCGAGCTCAAGGGCGAGATGCCGTCGGACGTGACCTTCGTCTTCGGCCACACGCACAAGCCGTTCCAGGAGGACATGGACTTCCCCGGCTACCCGCGGTGGGTCCACGTCTACAACACGGGCGGGTGGGTCGTGGAGACGGTCGCGCCCGAGCCGCTGCACGGGGGCGCCGTCGTGCTCGTCGACGAGGAGCTGAACACGGCCTCGCTGCGGATGTACAACGAGTGCGCCGAGCCCGGCGGCACCGCCGTCTCGCTCGAGGAGGCGAGCCACCCGGGCGCGCCGCACAACCCCCTCTTCGACCGCCTGCGCCAGCTCGTCGACCCGGCGGAGCGACCGTGGAGGGAGCTCTCGGCGGCCGTGGCGGAGGGGGTCCGGACCCGCGCCGGGAACCTCGCGGGGCGGATCGCCGAGCCCGACTGACATTCCCCGGCGCTGTGATATTGTCCCGTCGGGATTTGGGGGCTCTCAACGGCCCGGATTGGAGGGACGCATGAAGAAGCTGATCGCGGTGGTCGCGGTGTCGATCGCGGGGCTCTGGATCTCGTCGTGCGCGGAGCCGGCGACGGCGGACGAAATCGACGAGATGTGCCGGCACCTGGGCGGCCTCGGCGGCGACTCCGCCTCGCCCGAGGCGGCGCGGGCGAAGCTCGCGCAGGTGAACGAGGAATACGACGCCCGCCTGAAGAAGCTCGAGGCGGAGAAGGCCGAGGCGATCGCGCGCATCGACGCGGACGAGGAGCTGGCGCTCGCGGAGGTGAAGCCGCAGGACGCGGCGAAGCGGACCGCCATCGTCAACGAGTTCGCGAAGAAGACCTCGGACATGAGGATCGAGCTCGACGGGAAGATCAAGCGGCAGACCGAGGAGCGGGACGCCGCCGTCAAGACCGCGCAGGAGGCCGCCGACGCGGCCGAGGCCTCGTGGAACGAGGTCGTGTACAAGTGCACGGCGGAGGGCGCGGGCGTCTCCAAGCCGGTCGCGCAGTGCCGGATCGCGGCCGCCACCAAGGACGCCTGGGACAAGTGCGAGTAGGCTGCGCGGCGGACGGTTCACCGAGAAAAGAGGACGAAACGATGCACCAGGAAAGACCGAGCTGCCCGGGAAAGAACAGGTACCTCCGCGGCAAGCGAATCCTCCCGAAGCCCATCTCCGAGGAAACCTCCGTCGTCGACTTGATCGACAACATGGACGCCTACAACGGCGGGCGCCTGCGGGCGGCGTGCCACCTCCTGAAGGAGAAGTACTCCCGGGACGACGTCACGGTGGGGTTGAGCCTGGCGGGCGCGCTGACTCCGGCGGGCCTCGGCCCTTCGACGGTGATCCCGCTCATGAAGCACGGGTTCGTGGACTGGATCACGGCGACCGGCGCCAACATGTACCACGACATGCATTTCGCCTTCGATCTGCCCATGCACAGGGGCAGCCACAGCGTGGACGACGTGGATCTGCGGAAGGAAGGCGTGACCCGCATCTACGACATCCTGTTCGACTACGAGGACGTCCTGATGGAGACCGATCGCCGCCTGCGGATGATCATGATCCGCCCCGAGTTTCAGAAGGAGATGGGGACGCGCGAGTTCTACCACCACCTGGGCAAGGTGATGGACGAGTACGAAAGGAAGAACGGGCTGGGCGAGGTGAGCATCGTCGCGGCGGCCTACCGGCTCGGGATCCCCGTCTTCACGTCCTCCCCCGGCGACTCGACCATCGGGATGAACGTGGCGGGGCTCGAGCTGCTCGCCGAGGCCGCGGGCCTGCAGGACCTGTTCAAGCTGAAGATCAACCCCAGCCTAGACGTCAACGACTCCACGGCGATCATCCTCAACGCGAAGCGGTACGAGAAGGGGAAGACCGGGGTCATCCTCATCGGCGGCGGGAGCCCGAAGAACTTCGTGCTCCAGACCGAGCCGCAGATCCAGGAGGTCCTGATGATCCCCGAGGTGGGGCAGGACTACGACATCAACGTGACGGACGCGCGGCCGGACACGGGCGGCCTGTCCGGCGCGTCCCCGAGCGAGGCCGCGAGCTGGGGCAAGATCGATCCGACCAAGCTGGACGAGGCCGTGACCGCGTACCTCGACGTGACGGTCGCCTTCCCGCTCATGGTCGCCTACGTCCACCAGACGACGGCTCCCAAGCGGCTCAAGCGGCTCTACGATCGAGGGGCGGAGCTGCGGGCCAAGCTGATCGAGTCCTACCTGGAGAACAACAAGGAAATCGACGCGCTGAAGAAGCAGATGAGCCTCCTCCATGCCTGAGCGCGCGGGCGCGGCGGGGGATCTCCTCGCCCTGGCGGAGAAGAACGGGACGCCCCTGTTCGTCCTGGATCACGGGGTGCTCCGGGAGAACTGCCGCCTGTTCATGAAGTGCCTGCCCAGGGTGCAGGGCTACTACGCGGTCAAGGCCAACTCGAACCAGGAGATCGTGAAGACCCTGTTCGACGAGGGGGCCAGCTTCGACGTCGCCTCGTACAGCGAGTTCATGCAGGTCTACGACTTCATCCGGGATCTCGAGGAGGAGAAGAAGGACTTCTTCATCTGGGACAAGATCATCTTCTCCAACACCATCAAGGACCGGGAGACGCTGCGCCGGATCAGGCGCTACCGCCCGCTGGTCACCTACGACAACGCGGAGGAGATCCGGAAGATCAAGGAGCACTGCGACACGGCCGGGCTGGTGCTGCGCCTCAAGGTGCCGGACGCGGGGTCCCAGGTGGAGATGGGATCCAAGTTCGGGTGCGAGCCCGGGGACGCGGCGGATCTGATCCGCGGCGCCTTCGACGCCGGGCTCCAGGTGGAGGGGGTGAGCTTCCACGTCGGGAGCCAGTGCACGCACTTCGACAACTACACGAGCGCGCTCGCCATCGCGTCGCAGGTGCTGAACGACGCGCGGAGGGCGGGCCACGGGCTCAACATCGTGGACTTGGGCGGCGGGTTCCCGGTCCCGTACGACGACCGGGTGCCCCGCTTCGAGGAGCTGGCGGAGCTGCTCAACGCCGAGATCCGGAGGCTGTTTCCGGAGGACGTGGAGATCATCGCCGAGCCGGGGCGCTTCATGGTCGCCACCGCCGCGGCGCTCGTCACGGAGATCATCGGCAAGGCGAGACGGGACGGGAAGATCTTCTACCACATCAACGACGGCCTCTATCACACCTTCTCCGGCGTGGTGTACGACCACTGGGTCCCCAACTTCCACGCCTTCAAGGACGGCGAACAGGAGGTGTGCGCGGTGGTCGGGCCCACGTGCGACAGCTTCGACAAGATCTCGCTGTCGGTCCTGCTGCCGCCCGACCTGGAGGTCGGGGACTACCTGTACACCGAGAACATCGGCGCCTACAGCGTCGCGTCGTCGACCCGGTTCAACGGCTTCGAGGGGGCCAGGATCCTCCACAAGCGGTGATCCTCCGTTCCGGTCGGAACGCTCCCGTCACCTGTTCCCGCGCGACTCGAGCGCGCGCTTGAGGTAGCGCCCGGTGTGGGTGCCGCTGCACGCGACGTCCTCGGGCGTGCCGGCCGCGACGATCTCGCCGCCCTGGGCGCCGCCCTCCGGGCCGAGGTCGATCACCCAGTCCGCGCACTTCACGACGTCGAGGTTGTGCTCGATCACGACGACCGTGTTGCCCTGATCCACGAGCTGCTGCAGGAGCTCCACGAGCCGCTTCACGTCCTCGAAGTGCAGGCCGGTCGTCGGCTCGTCGAGCACGTACAGCGTCGAGCCGGTCGCCTTGCGCGCGAGCTCGCGCGCGAGCTTGAGCCGCTGCGCCTCGCCGCCGGACAGGGTCGTGGCGCTCTGGCCGAGCGTGATGTAGCCGAGCCCGACGCTCGCCATCGCGGCGAGGATCGGGCGGATCTTCGGGTGGCTCTCGAGCATGTCGAGCGCCTCGGCGCAGGTGAGGTCGAGGACGTCCGCGATGCTGCGCCCCCTGTAGCGCACCTCGAGCGTCTCCCGGTTGTAGCGCCTGCCGCCGCAGACCTCGCACGTCACGTACGCGTCCGGGAGGAAGTTCATCTCGATGTGGATGAGGCCGTCGCCCTGGCACGCCTCGCAGCGGCCGCCCTTGACGTTGAAAGAGTAGCGGCCCGCGCGGTAGCCGCGCGCCCGGGACTCGGGCAAGGTGGCGTAGAGCTCCCGGACGAGGCCGAACAGCTGCGTGAACGTCGCCGGGTTCGAGCGCGGCGTGCGGCCGATCGGCGCCTGATCGATCTCGACGATCTTGTCGAGATCGCGAACGCCCGACACGCCGTCCACGAAAAGGCCCGCGGCGCCCGTGCGGCGAACGGCGTGGCGGACGGCCGGCAGGAGCGTGTCGACGACGAGGGAGCTTTTGCCCGACCCCGACACGCCGGTCACGGCGATGAACAGGCCGAGCGGGAACTTGGCCGTGACGCCCTTGAGGTTGTTGGCGCGCGCGCCGGAGATCACGACCGCCCGCGAGCTCGTCGTGCGCCGCCGCCTGGGCACGGGGATGGACAGGCGCCCCGAGAGGTAGCCGCCGGTCAGCGACCTCGGATCGCGCTCGATCTCGGCGGGCGTGCCGCGCGCAACGACCTCCCCGCCCGCGCGCCCGGCGCCGGGGCCCATGTCGACGACGTAGTCCGCGGCGCGGATCGTCTCCGCGTCGTGCTCGACGACGAGCACCGTGTTCCCGCGATCTCGCAGCTCGGCGAGGGTGCCGTTGAGCCGCGCGTTGTCGCGTTGGTGCAGGCCGACGGACGGCTCGTCGAGCACGTAGGTGACGCCGACGAGCGCGGAGCCGATCTGCGTCGCGAGGCGGATCCGCTGGAGCTCGCCGCCGGACAGGGTGTCGGTCGCGCGATCGAGGGTGAGGTAGTCGAGGCCGACCTTGACGAGGAAGCCGAGCCTCGTCGCGATCTCCGCGAGGAGCGGCGCCGCCACGGCCGCCTCGCGAGTCGGCAGCGCGAGCGACGCGACGTACCCGGCGCACTCCGCGGCGGTGAGACGGCACAGCTCGGCGAGGTTCCGGCCGCCGACGGTGACCGAGAGGCTCTCCTTCTTGAGCCGCGCGCCCCCGCAGTCGGCGCAGCGGGTCCGGCTCTGGTACCGCGCGAGCTCGTCCGCGGCGAGGTCGAACGGCTCGCGGGCGCCGCCCTCCTTCTTGCGCCGCTCGAGCTCGTGCCTGCGGCGCTCGAGGTTCGGGAGGACGCCCTCGAAGGGGCGCTTGAGCGTGAGGACGCTCGCCTCCCTGGCCACCGTGAACTCGAGCTCGTCGTCCGTGCCGTGGAGCAGGATCCGCCGCGCCTCCTCGGGCAGATCGCGCCACGGCGCGAAGGGATCGACGGCGTACTTCGTGCACGCCGCGTCGAGCAGCTGCCGGTAGAACGCCGCGTTGCGGCGGGACCAGGGCGCGATCGCGCCGTCGCGCAGCGAGATCTTCGGATCCGGCACGACGAGCTCCTCGTCGAAGAACAGCACGTCCCCCAGGCCGTCGCAGGTCGGGCAGGCGCCGGCCGGCGTGTTGAACGAGAACGCCGCGGGCTCGAGCTTCGGCAGGGTGAGCCCGCACGCGGCGCACGAGTGGCGGTCCGTGAAGGTCAGGTCCTCGCCCTCGACGGGGGAGATCACGACGAGGCCGCGGCTC
>JALNZK010000113.1 GCA_023229365.1 Pseudomonadota bacterium
GCCCATTGGATAGCACTGTACCAAGCGGCAGAATTGACCATAGTACCGCTTGGTTCTAGGATAACGGGTGCAATTTTCCATTGATTTGGAGAGGCGGCGATAACGGTAGGCAAAAAGGTATTCATTTCCCAATTTTCTGACCATCCATCATCTCTCCATCCTAATCCTTTGTCCATGAACCACTTCCAGACATTGGGTTGAGTTTCAACGGCATCGGTATTTACGAGTAGTGGGCAAGAGAAGTGGTTTTGGAAGGCATTGACGATAATTTGCCAAGATGCGAGCGTAGGTCGTGGCGGTTCGGGAGAGCATTGATAGTAATGCATTTCGCCCCATCTTCCGACCATACCAACATCAACGCTATCGAGGTTATAGGTTCCATATCTTGTGCCGAGGGCATTGATAAATTTTAGGATATGAGATTGGACGGCAGGGTTATTATAATCGGGCACCCAAGTATTTACACCACCTTGTACGGAGAAGGAGAATCCTGGCAATCCGGCATTTTTATAGGCAGAGGGACCGGCATTTCCATCTTCAAAGGGCATAATACGGAATGCGAATTTTTGTCCTGCGGCCTGTGCGGCGGCATATTCACGATCAATGGGAGCCCAATTATACTTTCCGAGGGATGGTTCTATATCAGACCAATCGAATCTGGAGTAATAAGTATTTGATTTAACTGTTCCACTACGAGTATTAGGATCATTATCGGAGGATTCATAGAAGGTTTGGTATCCGATATTTGGATTAGCAATCATACCAGTGAGTTCAACTGGTTTAATAATTTGATTTCCTACGGGGACATTAGAGGCAGGTATAACGACGAAGGCGATACGTTGTGTGACGCCTGCTCGATGTGCTTTATCTACGACGTGGGTAATATTGACAGCGAACCAAGAATCTACAGCATTTCCTTGCAGGATAGTTACAGGAATAGTTATGCTAGTTTGATTAGGTGCGAAGACAATAGTTTTTTGGACAGGGAGGTAGTTAATATTTGCTTGGGCAGTTCTATCGGCGGTAAAGACGGTGATAGATATTTGTCGATTGACTGGTGTAGAGAGGTTGACGATGAGATTAGCGGTTGTATTTGTGGTAATGAGATAGGGTGCGATGCTTACGGTTACTAATTTTGCTTGTGGGGCTACAACGGTTCTGGCCAGATCAACAAAGGGATGGGGTTGGAGTCCGACGCTGAGTAATTGTCTGTGTTCGAGGGTTTCAAACGTCAGCTTTCTCATGTGATTACTCCTTTTTTGGTGGACTACATTTGTAGTCTACTATACACATGTTTTTATTTTTTTGTCAAGTCTTGTTTATTTAGGGGTTTTGCGTGGAATTGGGTAGTGGGGGAATTAGGGCTTACTTTAAACATATCATAATCGCCATCAGGGAGAAAGATACTTGCGATTTGTTTACAGAAGTCATCGGGGAGAGGGTGCATATAGGGGCTTGAGATAGAGAAACTCCATTCACCATCTCCATAGGTAAGAAAGACAGTGAATATTTTTCCTTTATAGGCATAGGGGCAAGCGAAGCCGTGTTCTTGCCAAGCTTGCCAATAGGGCGGATAGTTTTGGTTAATAAGGGGATTATGGAGTGCGAATTCTCTTAGTTGTTCTGCGAGGATTTTGATTTCATTATCATTTAGGTCTTTGAGGTCTTTTTCTGTGAGGGCTGGCAATTTAAGCACAGTGAGTCCGAAGCTTGGCCAGTATTTAATAATGTTATGGATGGTTAATAATTTATAGGGGACAGCATTATCACCAATTTTTTGATAGAGTTTGATACCGATAGTGGTTTCAGGTTCTTCTGGGATAAGATTAGCACATTTTTCACAGACGGCATAATAATTGTTATGAAAATATGCAGCGAATTGGTTGGTAGCTGGTTGGTGGCAATTGGAGCAGATCATTTCCAGTATTTACCTGCGTGTTGGAGGTAGTATTGTTCGTAGACTTCTTGGTATTCTGCTTCTTTATATTTTATATACCAGGAATTTTTATTGAAAGTGATAGGTGGTGGGAATAATTTAATTCTGGGGATGGTTGCGGTTTTTCCTACTAAATCTTGAGCGACGAGGAGAACGGCTTGGTGCATAGTGAGTGGGACAACTTGATGCAGGTCTTTGAGGTCATCCCAACCATCTTCGTGGAGATAGCAAACGCTTTCATTATTGAATACAAGCCCCACTCGTTCGTGGAGCAGGAATTGTCCAGGTTTTAGGGTAGTGGCATCGACTTTAGTATAATCGATTTCTGGAACGGCGTCATTGGTTATGAGGCATTCTTTAACCAGTAGTAGGACAGCGGTTTGCAAGTCGATGGGGGTTACGTTTTCTTCTTTCCAATTTTCGTAGGAATCGCAGCAGCTTATTTGGTTATGGAGGATAAGTTTACTATTAAAGAAGACAACGAACCCTCCCAAGAGCCGAGCAATAATATCCTCGCACTGAAAGAACTGTCCGAATGTTAGTTCTTTAACTTTTTGCATATTTTTGGGCGAGGAACAGGACAGCTTGTTGGATGGTTACGGGGATGATTGGTTCCGTCATTCTTCCGGCATAATTCCAGCAGCCGCATTCGCTTTGTTGCAAATAGAATACTTTATCCTCGAAAACTCTTCCAACTCGTTCACGTTCCATAAAGTATTGTCCTCTGGGGAGGGTAGTGGCTTTAGATTGGTGTGGTTCGAGGGTTTCGTATTGGTTAATTTGCAAGCATTCTTTCACGAGCAGTAGTACGGCGGTTTGGAAGTCGATGGGAGTAACTTCCACATTTTCCCAGAAGGCAGCCAATTTAAAGTAATCAGTGCATTCTGTTTCTATTTTGATAGTTGATTTATCATTGAAATAGAGAACGAGTGGTTCATTGTCGCTGGGGGTAACGTATCGGGCGACGATATTACCACACTGGAAATACTGACCGTGTTTTAATCCTTTAACTTTCATGCTAGGAATTTTTGGGCGATAGCGAGTGCAGCTTGTTGCATGGTGACGGGGACGCAGATGGGGATATTTTTGGTTTGATCGTAGATGAAGGAATTTGAATCGGAGAGGTAGCAAGCTTTATCATTATAGACGAAGCCTACGGCACCACGTTTATCGACAAAGAATTGTTTAGGTTTGAGGGTAGAGGGGCTGACGGCATCGGTATTTTGTTGTGGGACGGTATCTTGCTCACTTTTGATACAATGGTTAATAAGGAGCAGGATAACGGTTTGGAAATCGACGGGTGTAACATCGATATTGCACCAAGCTTCTTTGAGGTCGAAGGTATTGGGGGCATTGAAGTAGACAGCATGTTTATCGACTACTCTGCCGACAACATCAGCGTGTTGGAAATATTGACCGTGTTTGAGGTCTTGCATGTTCATTTTGCGACTCCTTTAGGAAAAAGCGTAGAAATCAGTAAGTAACGACAACATAATTTGTGGCAATGAGACGATTTGTACTTCGCAGCCTGCCCAAGCTTTAGCATCGGCCCAGAAGATGGAGGAATTGTTTAGATAAACGATTAATCCATCTGGAAAGATACGTCCGCATTTTCCAGTTGGTTGGCGGAAGAATTGTCCGGGTGTTAGGTCTTTGATATAGGCTCGTTTTTGGTTTATTTCATCAACGGGTTGGTTATTATCAGCACATGCTTTAGTGAGGAGGAGGATAATAGTTTGGAAATCAGCTTGTTCAACGGTGATGTCATTCCAATTAGAGGCTTTTTCGGAGAGAGTACCAGTTTCGGGCAAGAAGTAGACAACGGTATTATTAACTTTACGTGCAACGATGGTATGAGGGGAACAGAGAGTGCGTTCCACGAACCATTGTCCATTTGCGAGGTTTTGGGCTTTTATTTGCATGTTTGTTCAATGATATGGAGCAAACCCTGTTGTAGGGAGATAGGTATAACTTTCCAATTTCCGATGCTACATCTTACGCTCACAAATACTGGTTCTGGTCCATCATCGAAATAGACAAGGATTGTATTATTTACGCCTAGAGACAATTTACGGCAAACTTGTCCAACCTCAACATCGATGCAAAAATGTCTATTTGACAATTGGTGTAGTTTAACGGTATTTTCGGGGATAGGCTCAACTGGTTGTGGGTATTTTATACAATTTTGAACAGTTTCGAGGATAGCTTCATCAAAGGTGAGGGGTTCGCACTCATCATTGCTTGCATAGCTCCATGTACGTTCTTGGTGGAAATAGACAATAATGTTCATAGTGGGGAGGTCGATTTTACGTCCTACGCCCACTTCTTGTTTGAAGTATTGTCCATTAGTTAGTTCATTTGTTTTCATTTGCAAGAACGTTTTTCAGCTTCAGATTTCTTGCCACATTATGTTGACCGAGCCAGCAGAACGGATCGACCACTTTTCCCCAGACCCAGCCGGTGATTTTGCTTTCTTTATCACCGCAAACGATGCAAGTGGTTCGATCTTCGGGGTTAGGGCATCCACCTGTCCAAGCACTATCGCAATTTGGGCAGGAATCGACAATATGGAGGAATTTCAGGAATTTGTATAATTTTTGGTTCATGTGAGTGATTGCACGAGCCAGAGGACAGCTTGATGAAATGTGAGGGGGACGACTTGTTCTTCGTGTAATGAACAACTATTATCCATCCATGCATAGCGGCTTTTGGTGAGAAAGATAACTATATCTTCAGGTTTCTCGAATCTACGACCCACGGCATCATCGCTTAGGTCTATGAAAAACTGTCCTGGTTCTAGTTTTTCGCCGTCGATGGTATTGCTTGTATTGATTTCTTCGACAGCTTGGTTATTTTGTGTGCATTGTTCAACAAGCAGAGCGACAGCGGCTTGGAAGGAAATATGTTCAACTGGTCTTTCCCATTCATCGATAGGAATGGATAAGGAATGAGGATTTTTGGTGCTATCGAAGTCGATAAAGTATAGACCATCTCCGCATCTACGGCCATAGACTAGGGTGCCATCATAATCGGTGGATCGGAAGTAATCAGCTTCATCTAAATCATCGGCATTCATTGCGTGAACCACCACCAGCGGACAGTGGGCTCCTCTTCTTGTGTTACTGGGTGTGTTGCAGGTGATTTATATTGACAATTAACAAACAGATAGGTTGTCCATGCTAGGGTTGCAATGACGATGATGGCTATAAATTTTTTCATTATTCTCCCAGGATAAGATCAGCTATTTTATTAGCGGTTTCTTTTTCTTCGGGTGATTCTCTTTCTTGTTGTCCCAATTGTTGCAAGCAATCAATTATTTTATTGATTCTATGGACATCCAACTGTTGGATATAATCAATTAGTTTTTGTCTCATTTTTGCAAGTCCTTTTTGAGGCAATCCATATCGTGGAGGATTTGCACACTAATTTGTTCTTCGCCGCCTGAGAATCTTGTTTTGACTTCAACGGTATGGTATTTGTGTCCATCGAGTCTTACATTTTGGCTTAGGTTTCTTGCGGAGACAGAAACGATATTCTTTTTGGGGGTTGGTTGTTGTGCTTGGCAAATTTGGTAAAGGGTGACAGACAGGATAATTGCGACACCCAAGACGCAGACTAATTGTTTGGGTTTTCTGGTCCAATAATCTACGACATCAATCAAATAATCTACAAAATCTGTGAAGAGTTGCATTATTTTCCTTTGCAGGGGCAATCAGGATCGTGGATGACTGTGATATGGGGTCGGCTTGCTGATTTTTCTCCAACTTGCACCACAAAATAATTATGTCCATTGTGTTTGATATTATCCCATTTGCAATCATCCAAGCGAAGATTTGGACAAGTATCGACAGGTTTGAGGGGATTTTGCTTTGATGGTGGGCAACCAGTGAAGGTAACGACCAGCAAAACCAGTACAACGATAGTGCTGAGATAGTCTTTGAATTTCATTGTACCAATTCCTGGGAGAATTCGAGTGGTTCGGAGGAAAAGCCTCTTGGTTCATTGAGGCAATCGTAGGCGGCTGGTGGTTGTTCCAAGCCGTCTCTGAGTCTTTTTAGGTATCTATCGTAGAGAACGATGTAGATAGCGGCAGAGAGGTTTACACAGTGTTTTGTGGGGATCATGCAGATACGATGGCAATGTTGAAGGTGTTTGCCTTCTAACGATCCATCTTCTGGCCCGAAAACATAGAGGGCATTTTCGGGATGCTCAAAATGGGGGAGGATTTCTGCATTATCTTTGAGTTCGATAGCGACAGGAACGGCATTAGGAAATTGGTCAAAGACATATTCAAATTGTCTTAGTTCAACTTCTTTATAGCCTCGCATCCTTTCTTCCCGTGGGAGGCGATATTTTGAGGTAGGGCTTAGAGAAACCCTATCGCCAGTAAACCAGACTTGTTTTATACCGAAGCAGCTTGCGGCTCTGACGGCAGCCCCCACATTGTAGGGATATTTTGGCCGAATGAGGGCAATAGCTGGTGGTTTGCCTTCGGGGGACTTATTCTTACCATAGATAGCCGATATTGGTTCCATGCTCCCATTATACTCCAGAATGGGAGGATGTAAACTATGGAGAGAAACCGATGGTCATTTTATTAGCATCGGTTGTGGAGAATTCCATATCACTCACCCATTCACATTTTCGTTCACGTCCGCTCCACCAGACGACATGATATTGGACAGATTTTTCGATCCAGACGCCGATAATGATAGCCGGGATTTCATCGCCCAGCATAATTTTTGTTCCGATTGGAAATACTTCTATTTTGTCCATAATCACAAGCGAAGAAAGTCAGGGTAAAAACACCAAGGAAGAAGGTTGGGAGGCAACAATTAAAGAAGCCTATCCAGCAAACGAATGTGCTTATTATTATTGGGATAATTTTAAGCATTATTTTTTGCCAAATTTAGCTTCATTCCAGACTTCGATATAAAACTCTTCCCATGTTGATCTATCTTTGGCAACCAGGAATGGGTCACGTTTTCTTTTGATAACTTCCAATTCATCGATAAAGAAACTAACTTTATCTCCACATGCTTTTTTCAGATCAAGAGCAGTTTGTAGGGCGAATTCAGGGATGGGTTTAGAATATTCATCGAGACTAATTTTTCGCCAGCGAATATCATAAGCATTTACATTTTCTGTGCAATTGACAAAGACAATCAATGCAATAAAGCCAGTGACAGCAGTAATGAGTGCATACCATCCGGCACAAAGTCCGAATAGGGTGCATCCATAGTACCAACAAATTAGTGAAGTGATTGGCCCGCCGATCATCCAAGAGAGAATGGATACTATTCCGAGGGTGAAAAAGAATGTAACGGGGTGTTTAAATCCTTCGGTGATTCTTTTGCGGCGTTTGTATTTTGCCACTGATTTATCGGAGAAGGGTTGAATATCCAATTTTTTGAGGGCTTCGGCAAGAATGTGTGGATTTTCGCCTTTAAGGGTACTCAAAAGTGTGTGGTATCCCAACCGATCACAACATTCTTTGGCGAATGCAATATCATCGGCATTGGGCTCTGGTTTTGCTTCAACAACAGCGGGTTCTCTTACTAGAGTGGGCATGATTTCTCCTATTTAGTTTGTGGTTTAACGGGTGCTTTCCAACCTGTGGTATATTTGTCGATTTCTATTTTTTCCCAATCTTTGCTTCGTTCCAATCCGAGAGCGAAGAGGATTTGGTCAGTATCTTCTCTGTGAAAGGCATTCAATCTACATAGCACGGTTGTAGTGGTTCGGAGAAAGGCATTTCGTTGTGTTTGAGTTCGCCCGAATACTACAACTTCCATTCTTCTCTGTCTCTTTCCCTTGTAGGCAGCTTAAAAGGGGGAGGAGGAGCTTCATTATAGGGTTCGCCAATCATCCAATCAATGAATGCATCAAATTTAATAGCAAATTGGCTACGTGGTCGTGGTTCTGGGAAGGGGGTTTTATCTTTTTTCCATCGTTGCCAATCTTTCTCAAAGTTTTCGGCATCTGCTTTATCGGAGCAGTTGCCGAAACAGGCCAGAGAAACGATAACAAACAAAACGATGATGGCGATGATGATGCTCATTTACTAAATCCTTTAAAGCCACATGCTTTACAGGCATAGTGGATGGGAATGCCGACATAGAAGGCGACAGCGAAGATCATTGAAATAACTCCCACCATGCAACCAATCATAAACATACTAGAATCAGGGGATGGCCCATTAAAGCTAGATGGCAAGTTCCACAACCAGGGGAAAATTTGGTAGACTGTGATGAAGCCATTTCCGAAATTAACGGCTGGAATTGGGGAGCATGGCGTATCATTTGTATCGACTTCTGCGGTAGGCAAGGCAAAGAAGATACGAATTGGTCTGTTCAAACTGATGCTAGCAAAAGCAAGCATTAGAACGGTGAGCATAAAGTATTGTGACCAATGCTTTTTCATATCAATTCCTTTTCCGTATCGGAATAAAGTGTAACTTCCCCTTTTAGATCAGCGATGCCGGTCGTACCTCTGCCGCATTGATGCCAAGTGGTCATGTCAGAAAGCTTACTCTCATCTACGTCAATCTTTTTTGCGAAATCCTTGTCGCACAATCGGCAATGATAATGCACATACTTGGCGACTCGTTTAGCGATTTCAATTTTTTCTCGTTTGAAGAATCCCATTATTTTTTGAATTGAATGTGTTTCAATTCTTCCTTGGAGAGTTTGGTTCTGATTTGGTCTTGGATTTCTTTTCGTTTAGCGGCACTTTCGGCTTTGGTGAGTTTCTTTTTTGCCTTGGCTTCTTTGGCTTTTTTTTCTGCCTTTTCTATTTCTTCCACGACCACATCCCGATAGTTTTCCATCCACAGGTATTCGGTGGGGAAGCCTTCATTGAATGGGCAATCATCGACATACGATCTATCGCCTGTAATTTCAATGAATTCTTTATCTGTTTCTGGATCGAATTCGCCGCCGCTTGAGCCATTGCCGTGACCGTAGGACATATCATTACGAAATGCCCACCAATCAAGTTCTATGCCAGCGGCCTCACAAATAAAACGCCAGATTTCATTGGCCTTATCAGTAATCAGGGCAACGATTCTATCATATTCTTTTTTTGTGATTTTATCACTGGAAAGAGATTCAACAAGTTCTTTAGTGATTTTGGCTTTCATTTTGTTTCTTCTGTGATTGCGGCTTCTGCGTCATCGACAATGATAATGGGCGGGCAATTTTCTTCATAGAACATATTGCAAAACTCCCAAATACCAACAAATATATTTTTGACATATCGGAAGAAAGCAGTTACAAAATCTCCGACAGCCACGAAGGGTGGGCAAGTTTTTTCCCAAAGCAAGTTGAGTGGCACAAACTTATAGATCAGCCAACCGACACCACCAACTGTGGCTAGACCGATGGCAACACGGAGCAGGAAGGTGCCCAATCCAGTGAGGCAGCCCAACCAATCGAGAGAAAGAAGTCCGGTGACTACCCAAACAACGCCATTGCCCATCCATTTGCAAGCAGGCCAACCGAATAGATAGGTAATATAAATAACGGCAGCGAACAGGGCGAAGTAAAAAGTATTGAGAATGCCCTTGATGAATATGCGGGAGAAGTTGACCCAGAAAACGATAGTCTTCCGCATTTTTTCTTTGCGTGCTTTTTGAGATTCCAGGGCGATTTTAACCTTGGGGGCGAATTGTTCCCAAATTTTCTTTACTTCTTCTTCTGTGGAAAAACAGATACGATCATCGTCATTGCCGCCGTAATAGCTGTGGCATCGGCTGGTGATGTAATGATAAAAATGACTAAAATCTGTCAAGAAGGCGTCGTTTTCCCTGCCGAATCTGACAAGCAAAGTGGGGATAGAGCGAAGTTCTTTTTGGTGCAATCTTTCTCTATATTTTTCCATTGCCACATCCTCGGGCATGGAGGTTTTTTCTTTCTTGGGCCTTAGTTTTCTATAGAGATTGATTGTTTTCTGGATACCGGCTTTTATGTGTAGGCAAACATGATAGCCGATAACTGCGATTGCCCACACCACTTTGACGAACAGGATAATTGGGGCAAAGAGGATGATTAGGTTAGTTAGGTGAAACAGGGGGCAATAATGGGTATAGAGGTAGTTGGGCAATGGGCTGTGGAGTCTGCCCGCACCATCCTTCCAGATCATCTTCATATCAGTGGCGAAAGCCCAATGGAGCAGTCGATACCTCCAATGGTTGAGGGACATTTTGCGTTCGCCGTGAATGGCTTCAATTATACTTTCGAGCATTTCAAACTCCTTTTTGTCTGATTATGAGGAAGTCAAGAGAAATAGTCAATAGCAGATTTCTGGCTGTTTTACTATGTGTCGTAAGCCAATATGGGTCAAACACATAATGATATTAAACCAAATGCAGTGAACAGAATAAGGACCAGGAATTCCAAGTATTGTGAAAACTGTTGCCAACACGACTGTTGATCCATGATAGCCCAGAGCGGAGGCCAGTGGAGTGTAGCCTTTGCCTATTTTATACAAAATAAAGCATAGCAACAATCCAAAGAGGCTAGAGGCAAGCCAAAGATAGTGGTGACTAATCATGGTGGGTCATAACCTCCGTGTCCAGGGCGGCATCGACAGATACGACAGACGCCTTTCCAACTTCCTTTGATTGCTCCGTATTTTTGAATCGCTTGAATTGTGTAATGGCTACAAGTGGGTGTGAATCGGCAATGTCTACCAATAATGTAATGCAGGGTCATCTGATACAATTGAATTAATTTAATTAGGCAATACGACATCTGCGAATTTCCCTTGCCATCATTAAAATTTCATATTCTGATGGGTCATCACGCCTTGTTGTGTCTGGTTTTTCTTGAAAGCCCGATGGTCTTAGGACTACGCCTTGTTTGAGCAAGGTGGATCGTATTTGTCCTTTGGAACAACCGAGTTGGGTTGCTATCTCTTGCAGGGTTTTGCCTGCTTCGTAATCTTGTTTAGCCAATAATTTTTCATCATCGGTTAGCAAGTTCCACTTAGCCACTCTGTGATCCCCCATCGTGTTTCCTTACGACAAAAGAGAGCCATATTCCTAAGAAAATCATAATTATGCCAGCAGCGGCAGCGAATTGATCCAAGGTTGTCACTGGTGGCATATACATTCTAATTACGGGGAGAATGCCTGCAAGGACGGCGACCAAACCCTTGCGTGATTTGGGGGCTATGAATATGGCAAGCAGTCCAAGAACTTGAAGAATACTTATCAGAATTTTGATGTGTTCAAGTTGGCTCATTTTCTTCTTTCAAAGATTCGAGGTTCTATGGACTCCTCAATTTCTGACAATTCTTTTTTTGCATTTCTCACAATAACTGCATGATTCCCAGCACAACAAGGGCGGTCCCAAAGATGGCATTAGAGATTTTGAAAAATTTATGGGTATTCCCATAGATTTCTATGAATGAAACCACACCCAGCAACACAATCCAACACCCAGTTGCGATTGGGTTTGCCTCAGCAAAAGCTAATATGGCAAGAACAATCACTCCAACGAATTGTCCAAGCACGCAAGCGACCAGAACATTTTGTTTTGAATTCATGGTTGATTCATTTCGGCAAGGGCTTTTTTTTCCTCAGTATCCAATTCCTTGAGGGCGGTTTGCAAAGTGGTGCCACAAGAGCCCACAAATTGCTGTCCGTTTTTCCACCATGCGAATCGGGTTAGTCCTTCACGCACCCCGGCATAGAATTGTTTGAGACAGTATTCCCGCCATTCTTTTTCGGATTTTACAGGTTGGCCACGCATTTCCCAATCTGCTCGGATTTCTGCTTCAGTTTTCATTACATGCC
Source organism: Pseudomonadota bacterium (assembly GCA_023229365.1). Classification (NCBI taxonomy): domain Bacteria; kingdom Pseudomonadati; phylum Pseudomonadota; species Pseudomonadota bacterium. The sequence goes on from JALNZK010000113.1 coordinate 11,736, forward strand.
TTTGGCATAATCATATTTGTTTTCAGTGTGCCCGCATTTAGGGCAAACATGCTCTAATGGTTCGGGAGTCCTGGTTGCCCTGCCCAAGTCGTAAGCTTCTCTCATCAATTGGGCTACTTCCTCAATTGAATAAGGACGATCAAGGTCAGGGATGATGGGAAGCTCACCCTGAAGTGTTGGTGATTTTTTCATTTCATAACTCCAATGTACAGGAAAACTATGCCAGGAAAACTATGCCAGCACCTTTGTCAATTCTTCCTGATAAAATCGGGCAGACCTTCCTCTTCCGATGAAAGGGCTGTGAATATCGAAAGCCCCGGCAATGAGTTGCAAGAGGGCTAAGCCGTGAACACCTTGGAGTGCTTCGATGGGATAGCCTTCGGGAGTGGAGATTGTTGATTTAGGACTAGAATGATCGGATTCGTGAATTTCAAAGACTTCGGCCACAATTTTGGGTGATAATCCCAAGTCTAAAAATGCTCTGGGGTCGAAGATTCCATATCCATCGTCGCAATGCTTGACAACGGCAAGAAGGATTTCTTTGGGGGTTTCACGAATAAGCTGAGCGATGATTTTATATTCGTCTGACATCGAATTCTCCTCTTGAGATTTCCAGGCAGTAAAGTGCATATTTATTTGTGTAGTCGATATGACCACTTGCACAGTTTTCTACCCGGAGGATTTCTTTCATCGTGACAGGGGGCAAACCATTTAATACTCTTTCTTTATTGGTCAGATCGAACATAGTTTGTCGTTCAAAGACAATCCACTCGGGAACTTGGTCATTGCTCATTGGGTCATCGACCCATCCTTTTTTCTTTTCTCTTTGTTCCTGGGCCTTGATAAGGGTTTTGCGGAACAATTCAACGCCTTGTGTCCATTCTCTCATTATTTTTCCTCAGTGTGGAAAAAGTCGATTCATTGCCCACAGCACCGCAACTAATACGCCCATAAATATGAGAACACACACAAAAGCCATTGGTGCGGCAAAAAATCCTGCCAACACTAAAGAGCAAATTGCGAAACAAGCCATAATCAGGATGACCCAAGCCAACATATCAAAAATTTTATTTTTAATCATTAGCACGATCCAAATCGATGGGACATAAAGCATTCTTCCGATTTGCTGTGGAAGAAGCCCAATTCATCAAGTGTTTTCTTATCCTCTTCTGACACCAATTCGGGGTCGATGCTGATATAGAGAACATCGTGTTCACAATGAGTTGGATATTTTGGGTTGCCGTATTTGAGGAAGATTTGTAGGGCTGCGATTAGTTTATCCATTATTTTTCTCCACACTCCGCACGAAATTCTTTTGCAACTTTCGTGACAATTTGTGATAATACTTTTTCTTGAGTTTTTGTCAACTTGTGTTTGCGACAAGCAAACATAAGGGGAGCCCAAAATCCCAAGTTACCATCCCGCAATTCCTGGTAGAGGTATTTGAGTTGGACTGCTTCGCCATCGCAATCCGTTCGTAGGGTCAAGCTTCCTGCGGATTTTGAAATATCGCCTTTTCGCCCTCTTGCAGTTACATTGATTCTCATAACAAATTTCCTTAACAATCCATGTAAAACCATGAATCTCGGGTTTCTAATTCGCCTTGTTTCATTAGCCAAAGAACTATGTCTTGAAAGTGCAACACAATTACATCGTGCCCATTATGCTCATGGTGGGTAGCAGCTTGGCTCAGATAGGACGTATCTAAAGACACTTCATCAATCCAATCTTCGGGATAATCCACCAGGACGATGTAATTCTCATCTCCCTGCATTCCAGATTCGCTATGCTGAACCTCAAAGGCTTGTCCCTTAGACCAATCGACCCCAGCATCTATGTGTTGCCATTCAGTAACTTCGCAGAATCGATCAATCACATCTTGGATTTGAACAAAAGGCATCAATTTTGCAGGAATCATAGTAGTCCCTCTTGTTTCAACAATTCTTTAGCATCGGCAATTGCTTTTTCTTTTGCTTTTGCTTTTCTTTCTTCTGCTTCTTTTTCTTCTCTTGCCTTTTTGCGTATCTCGGCTTCGGCATCATAGGCCAACCGATTCTTGATTCCTTCTGCCCACTTCTCTTTATCACCGAGAAGTGTTTCTATATCAATTCTGATAGAGCCGTAATCGGTGCTACCACCCCAGTATTCGGTCCAATGAACAATTACGTCATTGTCCTGATACTCGATTGGATAATCATCATCAAAATCTTTTCCCGACAATTTTTTGTCGAGCGATTTTTCCAATGCGGCGTATTCGTAAGCCAATGCCTCGATTTCTTTGTGGGCAGCGAAAAATGTTTTGTATTGGTTGAAATTCATTATTTTTCTCCGCACAATTTCTTCAAGCGGGCCAGTTCTTTCAGGTCTTGCTTTTTGTGTGCTTCTGCCTTTTTCTTTTCCTCTTGTTTGATCCAAGCATCGAATGCTTTTTGATTGAAGTTTATTTCCCGTTCTTTGGGAACCACAATATCAAAGGTCTGCTCGAAGATGGGGTTGTCATTGCAATCGTGGTGGCATCGTGGGGTGTCTTCATCGCAATCGAATGTAATGGAGCATTCATAAACCAATGTGAATTCAGGACCAGCCAAATGAGCCCTGTGCAGGGAAATTCCATAGCAAGAGTTGTAGCAATGCACACGCTCCCCAGCCTTAGGCCAGTCGATCAAAGCACAGTTGCGGAAGTTTTTCCCTTTAGTTCTTCCGAAACTAAATAGATATTCTTGCACAGCCCGCCAGAGCTTACTTACTGAATAGTAATAGTTTTTTACTGTTTCATTGGCTTCTCGCATCACTGTCATGTGTGCGATGATATTGTCACCAAGCAACTTATCACTATCAAACAATCCTGTTTTTGGCATGATTCAACCCTTTCAACCCTTTCAACACTACACTCCAATGTACAGGAAAACTCAGTCTTGTAGACGAACTTCCAGAGGTTCGGACACATCTACTGGAATAGCCCAAGGGATAGCGACACTAATTTCGCCAGACATGATTTTGCACAAGGTGTGGAGCGAAGTAGCAATACTGAGCAACAAAGCACTGTTGCAAGCATCCTTGTCTTTCGCTAGGCGTGCGTCTTCGATGAAAATTTGTGCCAGTTCCATCTCCTCTTCAAGGGTGGTTGTTTTTTTTGCAGGGTGTTTTTTAACTTTCTTTTTTGGCATGATGTTTTCCCTTACAGAATGCGGGCACCTTTGTATTGCCAAGAGTAGAACAAGCCACCGTTTGGCATGAAGATTAGTTGTCGAATATCATTGGGGTCTTCGGATTCGGTGAGGCAGTTATTGACGCAAATGTTTTGTCCTTGGCAATCATATACTGTAGCTCCATGTCCTAATTTTAGCAAGGGAGTGGCACCCTTCAGCGTGAGGTAGTCTTGACACATTTTGTCAATGCCTTCAATGCTATGGGTTTTAACCCATTCAGCTACGGCATTATCGCAACCATCGGGCATGTTGACGGGCCGGGCGGTCAATTGCTCAACATCGTTATTTCGCCCCAAGTCGATAAACTTCCCAAAGTTATGGAGAGCGGTCGCATCACTGGCCGGGCCAATAATTCCATCCGACAAAAGGGTGGTCATTGTCAGGTTCATACGCACTGACAGACCGATTTCGTGTAAATCGTTGGCAATTTTCCACGGATTGTATTGTGGTCCATTAGGACGCATGGCCTGCGAATTTGGAGCGACATAGGGATGCAGAATGGAAATAGAAACCAATGTCAACCCATCCTCATACCATTGCTTTGCCATTTTCAAACCAAGATCATCTTCAAAGATAATGCCATTGGTTTGCAATTCGATGAAGCAAAAATGTTTTCGGGCTTCCTTGATATATTGCCCGAGAAGCGATTGGGCAAGGGTGGGCTCACCTTTGCCAGTGATGAGTGCGGTGGTTGCCCCGCTTTCCTTGGCAAATTGGCAGGCAATGCCGAAGTTACGCCAATTAACTTCTTTGACATCTTCGGCGGGCGGCGTCATTTTGCTGACACAGCACGGGCAGCTTGCGTTGCAGCGAGCATTGCCACAAACGATGGTAAATGTGCCGATCTTCATTTCAATTTTTCCCTATCATGACACATATGGTACAAATGGCTCCGATCCCCGCACAAACAACACAAGTAAAGAACATGACCATAATTGCTATATCGCCATATCGTTTGGACAACCCACAAAACGGCATACCAACGACACACAATAGAGCCAGAATGAAAAAAATAGCTGGAAGCATTTGGTGTTCCTTTCATCTTCCCAATGTACAGGAAAACTACTTTCGATAGAGATAATCGATTCTGGGGCAATCGTAGCCGGTAGCCTGATTGAAGTAGAAAACGGTTCGTACTGCTACAACATCCACCCCAAAGTATTCTTTGGCGAAGGCAATCAATTCATCATCGGTAGAATTAAATCCATTCGACAAGTGTTTCCAGGCTTCTTCTGCCTTAGCTCTGTCCCAGTCAAGCATACGATCCAGATAGGCACTACCGACTTCCAGACCAGCGGGAACAGCGACTTCTTTTGGCTTCTTTGGTTCTTCTTGGCAGAAAAAACAACATGATCTGTCGTATTTGTCATATTTGCTTACATCAGCTTCTTGTCCTGGCCACAAAGCCGTGGCTCGCATTAGTGAGCCTTGGCAATCGGGATTGCTGTAGTGCCGATAGTGAGACCGTGGTTTGACTGGGGTAATTGTCATGATTTTATCCTGTTGATTTGCAAGCATTGTCATATGCTTCTGAATATTTATCAATTTTATCACGGCGAGTCCATTCATCCCAGCACATATCAACGTGCCAATGATAATCAGACCTGGGGTTATTGGAGGCAAAAGCGGACAACCAAATTTTGTGTTCTGTTTCTGTTAGCAATTCTGCGTCTGTCATCCACCAAATTCTTAGGGCGTAGGCGAGCCGGGGCTTACCTTGGTTGTCATTGCCACGATAAATATCTTTTGGCATTTTATTCCAAAGGCAGTCGCAAGGGCAACTTATCGCCTACTCCTATATTGCAGTTTCCGCAATTCCAATGAACGATGTGTTTGTGAGGATCAAAAGCAAATTCTTTGTATCTTCCTGCCAGTTGTAGACGCAAATTACTGATTGCCACCCATGCTTGCAGATATAGGGCAAACTTTTCCCAGCGTACAATTTTGCCCACAGCAAAGGATGCAAATCGGAAAGCGGCATCCTCTGGGTAGTGTGGTTTGTCTTTGCATTCATTATAAATAACTTTCAGATTACCGCCCTTGGTAATATGAAACTTTATCATCGGGAATCCATCGACTCGAAAATGCAGTTGGTTGCCATACATGATTGAGCATGTGGCGACAAGCCAAGTTTTTTTGCCGATATTATTGAGGATTTCAAGATTTAGTTCACTCATTATTCCTCCACCACTTGGATGATAACTTTCTTGCCCAAAAGTTCTTTGGGAACCTCAACAGCACAGTAGGGCCATCGCCCATTATGTAGTTCTCGCACCAAACCTGTTCCACTCCACTGATATGGTCTAGCCTTTGCTAAAAGGTCTTTTTCGTGATAGAAGACGCTGAAGTGCCCACTGATCGTTTGGGCATATTTGGCAAAATCTTCCTTGGTGAGCTTGCCATCATAAGCCACCAACTTGCCAGGATGAGCAAAATCAAAATTGCTTATTTCTGTGTTTTCAGGATCGCTGTAATCCGTGAAATAGAT